>JAUIJQ010000519.1 GCA_030431165.1 Rhodothermia bacterium
CGTACTCCTCGATGTCCCGGCCCATTGCTTCAGCATCCGCTGTCACCAGCCCGGTCTCGGCCGACTCCGTCTCGACGACATCAATCAGTACTGCGACCTCCTGGCTGCTGTGCTGTTCGAGTGACACCATGACGTACAACGTGTTCTCGGCCCGCTCCTTTTTGCCAAACACAGCTCCGGTTCCCCCACTCGACGAGGTACCCGACACGAGCTTCCCTACCGCCCCCTGCTCAGACCAGGCATTTGCCGCATAGAAGATGCTCTGCCACGAGCCACCACCGATACCACCACGCACATTTCTTTCCGGATATAGCCCGTCAGCGATAATCTCGAAGCCCGCCTTTTCGAGCGCGTCCTTGAAGTTCTTGTACACCTCGCTGTGTGTGCGTTCGCCAACGAGCGAATAGAAATTCCGGGTGACGCGGCCTTCCGTTTCAACCCATTCGTCGATTGCGCGGTAGCCCGTCACCGGCCCTACGGGTATCTCGTACGGCATGTAGTTTTCGATCTTGCACCACGCGAGGACCGACCCGGGGTATCGAGTAATCGCAGGGTGATCGGTACAGCCGGTTGCGTCCTGCGCCAATGCGGACGCCGCACCGAGGAATCCGAAGATGGCCACGATGAGCGCGCCCGCACCGTGCAAGGTCAGGCGCTGGGACAAGCTGGGTTGCTGATTCATATCGCGCGGGATAAGGTGTTGTGATCGGGCACTTGGGCCTCGACAGAGGCAACGCGGAAGGGTCCACGGTATTAAGAGCGTCTTTTGCGTCCGGATTGGCTCACCAACCGGCTTGCCACCGGCTGACAACAACGCTCGGGCCCCGATACAGGCGACCAATCGAGAGCCGTTGCGGCGGCTGGCGTAGGCGCCGCAACGATTCTCAACGATTGAGGCGGCGTCAGCCGCCGTAACGATTCTTAACGAGCCTTAACGATCAGCGGGCGCAGCCCGCGAAACGATTCTTAACGATCCAAACGATTAAGGCGGCGTCAGCCGCCGTAACGATCCGGCGTGTTAGGTATTTTGTGGCGGCCCACCCAACCAACCGCCTCGCCGTGCCCGCTCCAACACCACCCAAGGCCGTCCTCAATCGCTTTCGCGACGGACTCGTCATTCCCGCCCATCCACTCGCCCTCACCAAAGACGGCAAGCTCGACGAAACGTCGCAGCGCGCGCTGACTCGCTACTACCTCGCTGCAGGCGCAGGCGGACTGGCAGTAGGCGTCCACACAACACAGTTTGAAATCCGCGACGACGAATACGGATTGTTGAAACCCGTTCTTGAACTGGCTGCCGAAACGGCCCGTCAAGCCGATTCGGCAAATGCCCGGACTGATGACACTGTCTTGATTGCGGGCGTCTGTGGCGACACGAAGCAGGCTGTAGCCGAGGCTGCGCTGGCGCGCGACCTGGGCTACCATGCCGGACTACTGTCGCTCGCTGCTTTGAACGATGCGACCGAAGACGCGCTGATCGAGCACGCAAAGCGTATCGCGGAGGAGCTTCCTGTTGTCGGATTCTATCTGCAACCGGCCGTTGGCGGACGGCGCCTTGGCTACTCCTTCTGGCGCAGGTTTGCCGACATCGATGGCGTCATCGGAATCAAGGTGGCACCGTTTAATCGGTACCAGACCCAGGACGTATTGCGGGCCGTGGTAGACTCGGGCCGACAGGCCCCGGGGCGTGGGTCAGACCACGCGGATGATGAGATTACTCTCTACACGGGCAACGACGACCATATCATCTTTGACCTCGCCGGAACCTGGTCGTTCGAGACCGACGACGACACCCGACAGTCAGAATCCGTGCACTTCAGCGGCGGACTGCTCGGTCACTGGGCGTGCTGGACGCGTCCGGCGGTATCGCACCTGGCCCGTTGCCGCGCAGCCCGCTTTAGTGGCGTGATTGATGCCGGCCTGCAAGTGCTGGCGGGCCAAGTAACTGAATGCAATGCCGCCCTGTTCGACGTGGCCAACAACTTCGCCGGATGTATCGCGGGCATTCACCATGTCCTTGCGTCTCAAGGCATCATGCAGAACGTCCGCTGCCTGGACCCTGACGAATGTGTGTCGCCGGGGCAAATCGATTTGATCGAGGGAATCCGAACACACTACCCGCATCTTACTGACGATGCGTGGGTCGCTGAGCACGTCGACGACTGGCGGCGGTGATGCGGCGACACACGGGCGTCGGTAGACGTACCAAAGTCGGTTTGAAACGCCGGCCGCGTTGATGCAATGGTGAGGGAAGCGATATCCGCTACAGCCCGAACCCAAGCGAAAACCCGAAGGTGTCAATCGGACCTTCGAAGCGGTCAACAACCACGGTGCCCGTCCGCGAGTACGTCAGCTCGAGTGTAGCAACGGTTCGTTGAAAGGCCGCCTGGTAGCCGAGTCCAACGCTGAATGCTGTATACGAGTCGTCGGTGTTGTCGGTAACGACCTGCTCACCGGTCTGCCCGGAGTAGTCGCGGAGTTCCGCTTCGATAAGCGAACCAAATGAACCACCGGCAAGGACATATAGATGGCCACGGTACGGGTTTGTTAACGTGTATCGCACCTGCGGTTTGATCTCGATCGTGCTGAGGAAATAGTAGAAGTCACCCGGATCGCCGAACGAGACGGGGCCGTCTTCGCCGGGATCAGTTACCCGAACCTGGGTACCGAAGTCGACTTGTGCGTGAAGACGTGACATCACTTTCAGCGCAAGTGCGACTCCAAGTTCGCCGCCGATCGAAGAAGCGTGCTGGGGATCGTTGAGCCGCGCCAGGTTCGCGCCCAGTTTGAGCACGGTAAACTGCACGGGTTTTATGTGCTCGAGTACACTGCGAACCCGGTTACTTCGGTTCGCCTTTGCTATGGCCGCCGAGGTATATCCGGCATTATTCCGGGCTCGCTTCCTGGCACCGCGCCGCAAGAGGTCCTCAAATGCTCCTGCCGTATTTGCGGCC
>JAUIJQ010000520.1 GCA_030431165.1 Rhodothermia bacterium
TCTCGCCCACCGTTCCCCGCGGCACCTCGCAGTCGTTCTCGTCCACGAGGCGCACCTCCACTCCCGCTCGCGGCTTGCCGCAGGTGCCGCGCACAGGCGGGTTCGGGTCCGAGACGATGGGGGTCGAGATACTTTTCTGGCGCGTGCGGCAGCGCCCTGGAAAACCACTGGCCTTTGGCCGTGGTCCAACGGTCGCAGTGTTCGGCTTGCCGGGAAACCCCGTTTCGTCTGCCGTCTGTTTCGAACAGTACGTACGCCCCGCAATCAGGCGCTTTGCGGGCTACACTGAAGGGACACAGCTCCTGCGAGCGGTACTTGATGAGCCGGTCGAAAAGAAGGCTGACCTCCACTACTTCTCACGTGGAATAGTACGCCGTTCAGAGGGGGTCCTGCACGTGCGACTCGCCGGGGAACAGGGCTCGAACATCTATAGCTCGATGGTGGCCTCCAACTGCATGATCCACCTTCCGGAAGGTATTGAGCGCCTCAAGGTGGGCGAGCACGTACTCGTTGAGCCGTATTCGTGGACAGCTACGGTGTAGCCGAACCAGCACAACTTATCCTCCACGAACACAACGACCGGTTCCAATAGTGGACACCCGAACGTGGGTGGATCCGGCCCAAAGTGGCCCAGGGGGCGGATTTTGAGCCTCCGGCCTGCTTTTTGGAGCAATGGCAACACGCATTGGCGACCGGAACCGTCGCCGTGCTGGAGTCTTGAAATGGACGAGGACCAGCCGTACAAAACCATGCACACGACGCTCTACAAAACCCATTACAACAGGCGCCTGAATGCGTCGACGCTTCTCGTCGCCGTTGTCGCGGTGATCGCGTTTGCGGCAAGCCCGTCTGATTTGTCGCAGTCTATTGACCCGCTGCCAATTGGCGCAAAGGCGCCGATGGCTGATCATGCCGTCACTACCGTCGCCGGCGGTGAGTCTTCGTTGAACGCCGAGCGCGGTGAAAACGGGCTCATGGTCGTGTTTACGTGTAACACGTGTCCGTGGGTTGAAAAGTGGGAAGATCGCTACGAGGTAATCTCAGGAGCAGCACGTGACGCTGGAATGGGTGTCATTATGCTGAACCCCAACGCGGCGCTGCGGGACGGCGACGAGTCTCTCGCCGCAATGCGGGCCCGGGCCGAGAAGATGGCATACTCGTTCACGTATGCCGTTGATGCCGAATCGGCGCTGGCTGACGCATTTGGTGCCACGCGCACACCCGAGGTATTCCTGTTCGACGCCTCGATGCGCCTCTTCTACCACGGCGCAATCGACGACAATGCCCGAGACGCCTCAAAGGTCGAGTCACCGTTTGTGATGGATGCGCTGACCGCCTACAAGGCCGGCCGGGAAGTTGCCGTAAAGGAGACGAACTCGATTGGCTGCACGATAAAGCGGAAGCGCGGCTAGCGCCATCCGCGAAAAAGCGGGCACCGGCCTTATATTCGGCGCAGCCATGTAACGAGCCGGATGCTGTTTTTTTATTGCGCAAAGCGGTCGGAACTGCCGACGATGCAGGAGCACGGGCTGCCTGAAGAGCGCGACCGTGAATACGTACTGTGGTCGTCACTCCGCGCCGCCAGAAGTCAGGGCAAAGGTGTCATTGTCGCGGTGCAGACAAACATTGACGGCACCTGGCTTTCGACCGCGCTCAACTCAACGTACATCACGGTTGACCACGTTCCGAGGCGATGCCTCCTGAACGTGGAGCCGTACCTCAAGCCGAAGTCAATCACGGCCGCGGGCGGCGTGTTCGCGCGTCTTCGCAACGGCGAGGTTCAGGTACTCCTCATCCATCGGCGCGGCCGATGGGATATCCCGAAGGGAAAGAAGGACTCAAACGAATCGGTTCGCGAGTGCGCTGTTCGCGAAGTGAGCGAAGAGATTGGCATTGATCCGCCCCGCATCCTTCACGGGCTCGGCAAGACGATGCACGGCTATCGCGGAAAGTCGCGCTTCTTCGTAAAGACGACGTACTGGTTTGCCATGCACACCGAGGAGGTCGGATTTATTCCGCAGCGCGACGAAGGCATCGACCAGGTGAAGTGGGTACCGATCGAGGAGGCCATCGCCAGCGTTGCGTTCCCGTCGCTGAGAACGCTGCTTCGGGAGCACCGCTCCGAGTTGTTGTCTTAGCGCCCGGGTACTTTGGGGCTTCAGCGCTCTGGGGCTTCTGGTTCTGGCGCTTTTGCGCCTCAGCCGTCGGGCGCCGATCTGGCGTCGCCGTGCTAGTCGGTGCCTACTGCGAAGACGGCGTTTCCGAAGACCTGCGCGCCGGTGTACCACATGCCGCGAAATAGCGGGTCATCCATGATGTAGATCACCTCGCCGCGGCCCATGTCCTCCACACCCAGCGCAAGCGATTCGTCAAGGCGTTCGTCTGTACGAAATCCGGCAAAGCCGCTCATCGGCCTGCCGTCACTGATCACCCCGACGTTCCATCCGCCGTCGAGTCGCTTAGCGACCGTCGCCGTTCTGCGAAGCATCGGAACGCTGGCAGGCAGTCCGTAACCCAACGGGTGTGTCCTGTCGATCGCGGCAGCATAGAACGCCCCGACAACGCGTCCGCTTGCGCTCCTGCGTTCGCGATCGGCGTATTGAACCGCCGGCCGTTCACCCGAGGCGGAGTCTGCTGATGCCTCGTCATCATCATCTGATCCCGTGCTGACCATTGTCAGGCCAAACCCGTCTTTACCGGCCAGGAATCGGGCACCGGCGTCGAGTGCGATCAGCTTGCCACCTTCCCGCACCCACGTGCGAACTCGTGTCAGGGCTTCACTCGAAAGCACCTCCCTGTAAAACCCCGAGGGGAGAACAATCACGTTGTAGTCGTCAAGGTCAACGCCGCCGAGGTCTTCGCCGTTAACGATCGTGACCGGGTATGCGATGGTCTCGTCGAAGTAATGCCACGCCTGTCCAAATGAGGAGGAGG
>JAUIJQ010000521.1 GCA_030431165.1 Rhodothermia bacterium
AGTTGGTGAATGCTCCCGTTTCCGGATCGATGCGGGTCATACCCTCACCGAGGCCCGCCCAGATCGTGTTGTCCTCGTCGATAATCAGGTCATGGACCGTGCCGGCCGGAATCATCGTTGAGTCGATGTCGACGTGTTCGCCGTCTTCGTGCTCATGGACAAGGTGCGTAAACGTATCAGTCACGCGGTCCAGTTTTGATATCCCACCGTCTGTACCTACCCAGATATTCCCGTCGCGATCTTCTACGGTGGCAAACGTCCGGTCTGAGATGATCGAAGTGGAGTCCTCGTCGTCGTGGCGATACCGTTTAATAATGCCGGTGCTGTGGTCAAGCCGGTTGAGTCCGCCGTTTTCGGTTGTAATCCAGAAGAGTCCGTCACGGCTCTCTTTGATATCCCAGACCCAGCCGGCAGACAGGCTTGTTGAGTCAAACGGCGCGGGCATGTAGACCTTGGTCTCGTATCCGTCGAAGACGTTCAGCCCGTCCTGCGTCCCGAGCCACATGAAGCCCTGGCGATCCTGGTAGATCGCGTTGACCGTGCCCTGCGACAGGCCGGCACCGGTGGCCATGTTCTCGAACCGAAGGCTTCTTTGCGCTTCGTCGGCGGCCTCGGGCAGGTCAGATACGTCATCGACAACCTGTGCCGATACGGTGGCAGGTACAAGCGCCAGCAGCAGGCCGGCGAACAGCAGAGGAATCCGGAGCTGCATCGTAGTAACGGTTCGTCTCGCGGGCCTGGTCACCCGAAAGGATGAAGGCTAGACCGGCTGAGAAAGGTCGCGGATCTTTGCCTTGAGTTCGTTGAAGTCGATGGGCTTCGTGAGGTAGCCGTCGCAATCGTTGCGCCGCGCCTCTTCACGATACGTCTCGTTGCCGTACGCCGTCATCATGCAGACGGGAACGGGGGGAGGAGTTTGTTTTATTCGGCTCAACAACTCCAGCCCGGTCATACCGGGCATGTTGATATCACTCAATACCAGCACTACATCGGTACGCTCGCGCCCCGCGAGTACGTCCAGTGCCTCCTGACCCGAAAATGCAAACAGCAGCTCCAGCTCCCCACGCCGGATTTCTTTCCGAAAGCGCTGTTTGAACAGTGGCTCAACGTCGCGTTCGTCGTCAACTATGAGAACGGTTTTGGTCATGGGGCACAGAAAAGCCTGGGAAAAAGACGGGTCGCCTGGGAAAAAGACGGATCCTGCATTGTACCGCGATTTGGCCTCACGCGCAAGCGTTTCAGCCTTATGGAGTTATGGCCGTGCCCGCTGTTTCCAGCCGGGGAAATACACTATTCGGCCGTTAGGAGCGCCTCAACTTCAGATCCGTCGCCCGTCATCTCCCACCGCACCAGCGAAACGGGCACAACGCCTTTGCGGTTGAGCTCGTCCATAAATCGTTTCAGCGTGAACCCGTCACCCCATGCCTGGGACACATCCTTGATCAGATTGTCGATTTCAATCTTCCCGGTGACGTAGCTGGTTCCGTAGAACGGCTGGCGCAGGTATAAGTGCTGCTCGAACTTCATCAGGTCGGAGTCTTTCGGCATCCACCCACGGGGGGTCCACTCCGCAGCAAACAACGCCGCACCTTCCATATCGGTCTCGCGGCCGTGCATCATCAATCCGCCCAGGGCACGCGCGGCCCGCTGCGCCAACATGATGTAGATGAGCTCCTTCGCGCGGGGTCTGTTCTCAAACAAACCTGCCGCGAGCATCATTTCCTCAAATCCCGTCGCGAGCCCCTCCGAGCGACCAGCCCAGACGTTGTACAAGTGTGGACTCCGCCTGATCGGACTCTCGAGCGGATCATTGGCAATGCGTGCGATCTCAATCCAATGATACAGGTGCGTGCGCATGGGCATCGCGTCCCGGTAGTTCACCTCGGCAAAGAACGAGCGCAACCCGTCAGCCGCCACAAACGAGCCGAGATGTTGGCGCACTTTGGGCTCCATGTACGGCTCAACCGTGACGACCTCTTCTTCGTCAAGGAACGCCATGAATTCGGTGACGGCACGATCCATTTCGCGATCGTATTCCGCTGCTGATTCGAATCGGTCGAGCTGTGGGAGGCGTCGGTTCTTGTGCTCTGTCAGTTTCAGATAAGCGTGCGCGCGACCCAACTCACGCTTCATCAGCGTGACCTCGTCCTGCCACGTATAGGGCACAAGCTGCACGTGCTTCAGGTACCAATTGTAATTATCCACGCCAATGCCGGATGGCGCCGTCTTCTTCGGGGCCTGGGATTCGAGCCATCCGACAAAAGATTGCGTCGCAGCGATAGCATCGTCGACAGCGTCGCGGACATTTGTTGCGTCAATTCCGTCGCGGTATCGCTCGAGCCGCCCAATCTGTTGCTGCATCGAATAGATGCCGCCGGTCCAAAGATCAGCGCCGTCACCGGTCAGGTTTGTGCGCGCGGCATCGTAAAGTGGGGCGACCGTCCTGAACCGCGCCGACAATTCCTCCGCGTCTTCTGCGCTCAGCGGGTAGTCATACTTCCATGTATCAATCGCGGTAAAGATTGTTGGTCCCTCGCGTACAGGCGTATCAGATTGGCTCGGGTAAATCATCATGTAGAACGCGGGGTCGCGTTCCCACGGACGAAGGACTCGATGATTGAAGTCGAGCGCGTTCATTTCGGCGCGAACAACTTCCCGGTCAACTTTCTGGGGCACAGTCCAGTCTGCGGTGTCGAACGCGTCAACGCGTGCCAGCCACTGTGTGAGCGCGCCGTGTTGATCTGCCATCGCGGCCGCGGAGTAGTCAGGCACGCCACCTTCAAGGGCCGGAGCCGCGAATTCGCGCCAGTCGTCAAACAGGGTCAGCAGGTCGTCGTACGAAGACGACACGGCAACCGGGCCACCCTCAGTCTGTGTACAGCCGGGCGTGACCGAGACGACAAAAAGTGCCGCGACCATATAGGCCGGCACGCG
>JAUIJQ010000522.1 GCA_030431165.1 Rhodothermia bacterium
CCGGAGTACAGGACGCTACGAGGCAGATCGGGGAGGAATGCTCCCGGTACCTTTGTCAGGCGGTGCGCCCGGGCGGCCACCAGCCTTTTCATGCGTTCAATCATGGCAGAATGCACGCTCATCCGAGCATGAGTTTCGTGGTGACAACGTCGCACAGTGCCTTGCCCGCGTCTGTCAGGCGTACGACGTCGTTTCGAATCGGGTGAATCAAGCCCTCAGATTCCAGCCACGCGAGGTCGTCTACGCGTTCGTCGTACAGATCGATCCCGTGTGAGTCAGTGAGGTTGGAGATGCTGAAGCCCTCACTCGTCCGCAATCGGAGCATGATGTACTCATTTACAAGTGTATCGTCATCGAGTGTCTCGCGGAATTCTACCGGTTCACCCCGGCTCTCGATGAGACCGACATATCGGTTCAGATTACGGATATTTGCCCAGCGCAGGGCCCTGCTTTCGTCGCTCCAGAAAGAATGGGCGGATGGTCCAAATCCGAGGAAGTTCTTGTGAGCCCAGTACGACTGATTGTGTACTGCACGGTGTCCATCGAGGGCAAAGCTCGAAATCTCGTAGTGGTCGTAGCCGGATCCTTTGAGATAGTCCATGGTGAACTGGTATAGTTCACCCGAGCGGTCGTCCTCGATCGGCGTGACCTCCCCGTCCCGAACCATTCGCGCAAGTGGTGTTGCGGCTTCTACGGTCAACGAATAGGTGGAGATGTGGGGGGCACCCGACCGAACGGCTTTTTCGAGGTTAGCCGCCCAATACTCCTCGGGTTGACCTGGCACGCCAAAGATGAGATCCACCGAGTATGATGTGAAGTCAGTCTCGTTCACGGCGCCAAGCACTTCCTCTGCCTGGGCAGCCGTATGCGACCGGTTCATGAATTCGAGATCCTGATCAAAGAACGACTGTATCCCGACGCTCACGCGCGTGAAGCCGAGCGCACGAAGGCCGCGCAGGTACGCACCATCAACGTCTTCCGGATTTATCTCAATCGTGACCTCATCCAGTGCGCTGATATCGAACCCGCGCTCGATGGTCGCCAGGATTGCGTTGAGGTCTTCAAGTGAGAGGCGGGACGGCGTGCCCCCTCCAAAGTAAACCGTCGTTACCGGTTCACGACCGCCGTAGGCCAGCGCGTACGCTTCGATCTCTTTGCACAGCGCCGCGACAAATGGTGCGTGGGATCGGGCGGTCGTCACGAAGTAGAAGTCGCAGTACGAGCATCGCTGCTGGCAAAACGGAACGTGGACGTAGATGCCTGCCATTCCGACTAAAAGATGATGCCGACGCGCACGGGGAGGGCGAGGTCAATCCGGCTGTCCTGGAGAATCAGCATCGGATGCACCTCATAAAACAGCGAGGTCTGCGACAGGAGCCTCACGCGACCAACGGCGACGTTGACCGTGGGGCCGGCGCGCTCGCGGCCCGGGTCAGCAAGCGGAACGTAGCCGCCGCCGCCGACTGCGATGTATGGTGCCTGGTCAATTCCCGGAAGTGTTACGATCACCGCGACGTGGGGCGTCATGACCCACTCGGCGTCCAGGGTGCCACCCAGCACAAAACCGGTCAGTCCCGACCCGATCGCCAGCGACACGTCGGCGTTGAGTGGTACAGAAACCCGTCCAACGATGCCTAGTCCGAGGCCGTCTACCGTGGACAGCATGACGTGCGTTCCGGCACCAAAACGAACGGGGCGCTGCTGGCCAGAGGCGGCGGAGACAAATCCGGTCGAAACCAGAAGGACGAAAAGTAGGAGCCGAGGGAGGCGTGACATATGCGGTGGGGGCGTGTCGTACGCTCGGTGGGAGGTAAGCTAGCAAGAAGAGTCCGAACCGGCGAAGTCTCTTGCGCGCAGACAGGGGCTTTCGACAAAAACTAGTTTACGCGGCAGGCGACTTTTCGTACTTTTTCCGCCCTAACAACGCGTCGGGTCCTGTCGTTAGTGCCCACCCAGCATCGGCCCGTTTCCGGGCGTACTCGTCCACGCATGGTTTTTCAGGTCTGTATCAAACAGGTTCCGGACGTATCTGCTTCTGTTGACACGGGGCGGATGGTTCTGAACGCGTACGACGCGTCGGCGGTTGAGGAGTGCCTCGTCCTGCGCGAAAAGTATGGCGGTGAGGTTCGACTGGTCTGCATAGGACCCGACACCGCCTCAGAGACGATTCGCAAGGCGCTCGCAATGGGTGCTGACGAGGCGTCCCATATCGTTGTTGATGATCTGGACGGCCTCGACTCGGGTGCGATCGCAGCTATTCTTGCCGGCTACTTCGCGGATCACCCATACGACATCATCGCTTGCGGCAAACAGGCCCAGGACACCGACGCCGGGTTGACAGGCGGCATGCTGGCCGAGCTGCTTGATCTACCGTATGCGACCAATGCCGTTGGCTTGGATATCGACGGCGGACTTTTGGTGACGCGTCAGGCTGACGCGGGACGCGAGCAGATCCTTCTGCCAACCCCGTGTCTCGTTACGTGCTCCAACGACATGAACGACCCGCGCATTCCGTCACTGAAGGGCATTATGGCGGCCAAGCGCAAGACGATTGCGCGGGTTGACGCGGCAACGCAGCCGGTGTCGGCTACGAGTGTTACGGGGTTTGAGCCGATTCCGGACCGGCCGCCGGGAGAGATCATCGACGGCGAACCGGTCGAAGCAGCACAGGAGCTTGTCGCCCGGCTTCGTCAGGAGGCGAGAGTAATTTGACGATGTCCATGCAGAGTGTACTGGCGTTCATAGCAGTCCGCGGCGATCGGCCGACGCGGGCATCACTCGAGACGTTGTCGCGATGTCGCGAACTGGCAACCGCCGAGTCGTGTAGGCTCGACGCGGTTGTGCTCCACGCCGAGCCCGAACAGTTTGTCGCGAGCGTCAGCGAGTACGGCCCTGATCGCGTGCTTGTGGTACGGTCAT
>JAUIJQ010000523.1 GCA_030431165.1 Rhodothermia bacterium
TGTTGTGCTGGCCACGCGTCTCAGTGGCGTGCGCCTTAGCACCGAGCAGGTGCAGACTGCAGTGATTGCAACCCTCCAGTCTGAGTCGCCTGAGTCGATCCTCGTAACCGGCGCCCTGACCGTGGGCGTGACGACTGTGTCGAGCAATACGCGGTACCTGCTTCCCGGCGTTGTTACGCTTGACCTCGGCACAACCGAAGCCACCGCCCGCGTCCCGGGTACCGTGTCGTATGGGATCGATGTCAGCCAGCTTACGCCCGATCAGATCTGGCTGGAAGAGGATATTCTTTATGTGCGAACGCCCGACATCCGGGTCATCAGCGTCGAGCCCGATCTATCATCGCTGCAACTGGAGACGCGTGTCGGATGGGCGCGGACCCACGCCGGCAGTGGTGCTGAAGCAACGCGCGACGCCGTAAGCAAAATCACCGGCGCCCTCCGCGAACAGGGTGAACGGCACGTCGCCGAGGCCCTGCAGCCACGCATCAATACGGCGACCGCCATAACAGACGTTGTCTCTCGCGCGCTGCTGACGGCCGATATCCGCGTCCGGGCTGTGCGCGTCGAGGTGGCACCGGGCGTTGTCATCGAAAAGACAACCGCGGATACAATTGACGAGGCAACCGAAGGCCTGGCTGAGCCGGTTGGCTAGCGCGTTGGCGCCCAGATGTAGTCACCGCGTGTGTTGATGTAGCCAAAGCGATCATCAACCTTTACGCGCGCAAGTCCGTCCTCGAAATCCCAGGCGACATCGAACGCCGGCTCAACGACCATCTCGCCACTCCGACCAATGAAGCCCCACTTTCCGTCAACCTGAACACGGGCAAGTCCGTCGACGAAGTGCCAGGCCTGGTCAAAGCGCGGATCGATGACGATCCGGCCATCCGCGTTCCGAAATCCGTAGTGGTCACCGACGCGAACGCGATCGAGTTCGACCGTTTCGACGCCCGGCGCTGAAGGGCCGGGGGCGTCGATGCCAAAGGTGCTGCTGACAACGACCGCCCCGTCGTAGTCAATGAATGACCAGGCCGAATCAGCGAGCACCGGAGCCAATCCGTTCGAGAAGTACCAGGCGTCGCGGTACTGGATTGGGACGGCGATGTCGCCCTGCGCGTCGAGGTATCCGAAGCGCCCGTTGAGTTGCACCAGGGCGCGTCCTTCCGAAAACGGCCACGCGGCATCAAATTGAGGAGCGACGGCGAGGTGCCCGTCATGATTCATGTAGCCCCAGAGGCCCTCTTCCAGCACGGGGTAGAGCTTGTTCTCGGTCGATGTGCCGTTGGCGGGCTCGGGCTCGCTGTTCCCGGGGCGGCAGGCGCTTGCGCCGAATCCGACGAGTCCGGCGACAAGCAGGACAACCACGGCGGTACCATAAGAGCGGTTCGAGTCGGGCGACATGAACTTTCGGTGGTTAACTTGAGCGGATGGTCTGTAGACGAACACAGGCCGCGCTGTTGTGTTTCAGACCGAGCCCTGCGTTGCCGGCACCGCTGAATGGCGCGGAGGAGCGCCGCGCCCACGGCGAGCGCGCCGGACAGGAAGTTTAACCATGCTGAGCGTAGTCCCAGGAGGATGAAATGAAGGAGGCCCTCGTAACCGCTGTAAATGACCAGATCAACGCCGAGCTGGAGTCGGCGTATCTGTATCTCGCCATGTCGGCCCGGATGGAGGAGCGAAATCTTCCCGGTCTGGCACGCTGGCTCAAGATCCAGTGGGAGGAGGAAATTGCGCACGCGATGAAGTTCTACGACTTCCTCATCCAGCGCGACGCGCACGTTTCGCTAAAGGCCATCGCACAGCCCGAAGCAACGTTCGATTCCCCGCTTGAGGCATTCCGGATGGTGCTCGAGCACGAACGGCACATCACAAGCCGCATCTGGGAGCTGTCTGAACTGGCGGCAGACGAAAGCGACTACGCCCTGCAGTCACTCCTCAAGTGGTTTGTCGACGAACAGGTCGAGGAGGAGGACAATGCCCGTGCGGCCATCGACGCACTGAGTCTTGTTGGCGACAGTGGTCCCGGACTGTTCCTGTTTGACCGTGAAATGGGTGCCCGCACCGACGCGGGCCAGGCCGCTGCTGAGTAGTACGATGTTCCTGCTTCCCGGTGAGGTAGAACTTCCCGTCAGTGGTTCCCTCTTCGGTCGCGAAGCGCCGGTACTTTTTGAGGTTGGGTTCGGAAACGGCTGGTTCCTGGAGCACCTTGGACACCAGCACCCCGACATGAATGTGCTGGGTGCTGAGACATCGACATCGTCGGTGCACCGCGCGTATCGTCGTCTTCTCAAGGCCCGCCTCGACAACGTTCGGATGTTTCACGGCGACGCTGTTTTTGCGACGCGATACTTCTTCGCACCCGGCACCATCGCCGGCGTATACGTGAACTTTCCGGATCCATGGCCGCGCAGGAAGCACCGCGCGAAGCGTCTTCTTTCGGCGGACTACCTTCGACTACTGCACACTCGGCTGGAGCGCGGCGGCTTTGTCGCGTTGACCACCGACCACGAAGACTACTTCCGGTTTGCCCGCGGTGAAGCGGAGGCCAGCGGCCTCTTTGACGAGGAGGTCGCAGAACCCCCCGCGCCCATGCTTGAGACGCGCTATGCGCGTAAGTGGCTGCGGCAGGGAAAAGACATTTATCACGTCCTGTTTCATCCTCGCCATGACGGGTTGGGTGCTGAGCAGGAAGAATCGAAGTACGTTAGTCCCAGGGTTGACGAAATGCAGCACGCGCTTCTACAGGGTGACCTTGATTCGGTTGGTGTGATGCCGCACACCGTCGAGCAGTTTGGTGATGCGCACGTCGTCATAATGGAGCACCTGAACCCGAGAGGCGAAACAGCGCATGTTTTTGCCGGGCACATCGAGGAAGCTGGACTGAAGCAGGACGTATTGATCGAGGCCCTGCCCCGCG
>JAUIJQ010000524.1 GCA_030431165.1 Rhodothermia bacterium
CCGTCGTCTCTGCCGACAACAGAACGCCGGGTACACCCGCACCGGGGTGTGTGCCGGCCCCGACGAAATACAGATTGCTCACGTCCTCGCTGCGGTTGTGCGGACGGAAGTAGGCGGTCTGCGACAACTTGGGTTCAATTCCGAATGCATTGCCGTGCTCAGAGCGTAGCTCAACCTTGAAGTCGTCTGGCGTAAACAGCTCACACACATCGAGATTCTCTCGGAGTCCGTCGAGGCCCCAGTCTTCCAGGAACTGCAGGACGCGGTCCGCAAAATTCGGCGCGGTCGCTTTCCAGTCGATTCCGGACTTCAGGTTGGCCACGGGAATCAGGACGTACATGCTTTCACAACCATCCGGCGCCATCGACGGGTCTGTCCGCGTTGGCACATGCAGATACATGGAGAAATCGTCGGGCAGCGTCTTCTTTTCAAAGATGTCCTCAAGCAAACCCTTGTAGCGCTTCGTGAGAATGAGCGTGTGGTGCTTCAGGTTGTCGTACTGACGCCTCACGCCCAGGTAGAGCAGGAAGCAGCTCATCGAGTGATCAATGCGGTCGAGTCGGCGATCCGTCCATTTCTTTCGGTGCTTGCTGTCTATGAGATTGCGGTACGTGAATGCAACGTCGCCGTTAGACACAACGACATCAGCCGGGTGGAAGTCACCTCCGGCATACACGCCCGTTGCGTGACCATCGACAACCTCGATCTTCTCGACGGGTGTGGCCGTGTGGATCTCGCCTCCCTGCTCCAACAACAACCGCTCAAACGCTTCTACCAGCGCGTACATGCCACCGCGCGCAAACCAGACGCCCTGCTCACGTTCGAGATACGGGATCATGATGTACACGGACGGCGACTTGAACGGATTACCGCCGAGGAACAGCGGATGAAAGCTGAACAGAAAGTGGTGCCGGGGATCTTTGAAGAATCTTTTGACAAAGGAAGTCACCGGCAGGTACGCCTTGAGCTGCATCGCCCGGGGCAAGAAATTCAGCATCGACTTCACTGTGTCGAACGGCCGCGCGCCCATGGCATCGGTAATCACCGTGTCATAGACTGGTTGGGCCGCTTCCATAAAGCGATCATAATTCGCCGCATCGTTCGCGTTGAAGACGGCCATTTGCGCCTTCATCTTCTCGGCATCGCCGGAGTAGTCGATATGCGAACCATCGTGGAAGTAGACGCGGTAAAACGGGTCGAGCGGGAGTAGATCGACGAACTCGTCAAGTTGCCGACCCGCTTTCTGGAAGATCGCGTTGATGATGTCAGGTGCCGTAACAAGACTTGGCCCCATGTCAAACGTGTACCCGGACTGCTTCAACTGGTAGGCACGTCCGCCAACGCGTTCGCGTGCTTCGAAGAGCTGAACGCGATAACCATCTGCGGCCAGGCGGTTGGCAACGGCTAGCCCACCGAAGCCACTCCCTATTACTATCGCCCTCCGTTCTTGTCTTGTGTTACGTCGCATAAGATTGATAGGTATCCGGACATCATCCGGGGATAGTCAGTTGTCGTCGGTGTTGCGTTGCGGCTGCCCGTGGTCGCGTACAAACGCATCAACCTCGTTGTAGTATGCGGCGGGCACCTGCCCTTGCAGGGTTTCAAATCGATCCACCACAACGTGCATGTCTTCTTCGACCGACCAACCGCGTCCAAGGAAGCCTGGTAGTCGGTAACAGCTTATCAGCCTCAGGAATCGAAGCTCCACGTGGCCCGGGCGGGACGCGACGAGATCGTCGAGCAACGCCAGTCCCCGCCGCGTGTACTTGAGCTTGCTGCCCGGCCACACCGCATCTCGCGCGCGTAGCACGGTCGCGGCTCCGCGGTATGCGGTGTACAGCGCGTCGATGTCAGGTTCGTCGGTGTCAATCGAGTCGCGACGGGCAGCCGCTCTGTCAAGCGCGTCAAGCGCGTCGAGCACGACATCCGGCGTCACACGTTCGTAAATCGCGTCGACGTACATCACCCGGATGCTGTCCAACGATGCACGAGCAAACGCAGGGCCAGACAGATCGGGCGTGGCGGACTGCGCCGCGCATGGTCGCATTCCGACAAACAGCAGTGCCGGCAGCACACACGATATCACGCTCAGCACGCGCATCACAGATCGGTCATTCCTGACAGTTCAGTTTGCCGCGAAGCAGATGCACGCGGTGCCAGGTCAGGCACCCCACCAATCAGCGTTGCGGGTGCCGGGTCATTCAGGTCCGCTGTCGCTGTGCGCAGCCACCAAAGAGCCTGTCCCGCGAGAAAAGTCTTGTTCAGTGCTGATGTGTGTGCACGCTGCGTCAGGTTGTTCCAGTTTGCGCGTTGCACGGCGGCATCAATCCCATGATAGACGCGGGATGCAACGGCGACGGCAGACCGAAATCCGGCCGGGAGTGCCGGAATTCCTGTTTCGGCAAATGTGTACAGGTTTGCACTGCGCTCTGTCAGTGCATACATCATGACACGATACTCGGGCGACGGACGGCCGGTAGCCTGCATGTTGCGCAGGTCGGCTTCTGTAACGCCGTACTGCTTGAGTAACGTTGCCGGGAGATAGATACGATCACGTCTCAGGTCTTCGCCGACATCCCGCGTAATGTTGGTGATTTGCATCGCGTGCCCCAGCGCACGTGCGCGCAGGAGTACCGCGGGATCGGTTACACCGAACAACCGACAGATCCAGAGTCCGACAACCGAGCCAACGCGATAACAATACCGGGAGAGCTCGTCCCAATCAGCGACGCGTACCGTGCCCAGGTCGGAGCGCACACCCGCGAGCAAGTCGTCGACCAGTTCAAACGGAATGCCCGCTTCGCGTGTCGAGGTCATGAGCACGTCCAGCCACTCAATACCGGTTGGCTCGCCGTCGTACGCCGCGCGTGATTTGGCAGCCCAGTCATCCAGCGCCCGCTGCGCGCTCGCCTG
>JAUIJQ010000525.1 GCA_030431165.1 Rhodothermia bacterium
CAAACTGGACGAAGCAGGTGCCGTGCTTGTGGCAAAACTCAGCCTTGGCGCGCTTGCCTGGGGAGACGTCTGGTTTGGGGGCCGAACGCGCAATCCATGGAACACCGATCAGGGATCCAGCGGTTCTTCTGCCGGACCCGGCGCTGCGGTCTCGGCCGGCCTTGTCCCCTTTGCGATTGGATCAGAGACGCTCGGATCGATCGTCTCGCCCGCAACGCGTAACGGCGTCACGGGCCACCGCCCAACGTTCGGGCTGGTGTCACGGGCCGGAGCGATGACACTCTCCTGGACAATGGACAAGCTCGGCCCGATGGCACGCTCGGCACTCGACTGCGCACTCGTTTACAACGCCATTCGCGGGCGCGACGCGGAAGACCCTGCGACGCTATCCGCGCCGTTTCGTTTTGACCACCAACAGCCCCTTGACGGTTTGCGCGTTGGCATACTCGTCGATGCATTCAACGAGGATTACCAAAACGCTGCCGCTGACTCAGCGACGCTTGAGGTCATCCGATCACTTGGCGTGCAACCCAGACCGGTTGCGATGCCATCCGGCCTTCCCGTCGATGCGATGCTGTTGACGCTTTCGGTTGAGGCTGCAACGGCCTTTGACGATCTTACGCGAAGCGGCGCTGACGAGGATCTTGTGCGTCAGGGTCGCAATGCCTGGCCAAACGTGTTTCGGGCATCGCGCTTTGTGCCTGCGGTAGAGTATCTGCAGGCGAACCGGCTACGCGTCGAACTATGCCGTCAGATGCATCAGACGATGTCGGATTTCGATGTGATCATCAGTCCGTCCTTCGGCGGAGGCACACTCCGCATCACAAACCTGACCGGCCACCCCGCGGTCTGTATTCCCAATGCATTTCATCCGGTTGAGGATGACGCCGAACGGAAAAGCCCCGGCTCAATTTCGTTTATCGGCAAGCTGTTCGGGGACGGAGCAGCGCTGCGCCTGGCCGCGGCGGTCCAGGAGCGTACAGACTTCCACAAACGCAGGCCACCCGTCAGTTGAACTGTCGTGCCAGGCGGTCAGCAATGAGGCGGCCGACGTTGAGTGAAGCGGTAGCCGCGGGTGATGCGGCATTGAGCACATTGACGACCCGGGGGCCATCGCGGAAGATGAAGTCATCCGCCATGGAGCCATCGGGTAGGAGTGCCTGGGCGCGAACGCCCGACGGCGTCGGCTTGATGTCGCTCAGGTTGATTTCGGGGATGAGGCGCCTCAAGGTGGACAGGTAGTCGCGCTTCGACATGGATTGCCGCAGTTCCAGAACGCCTTTTCGCCAGTGCTGTCGGGCAAGATTTCGGAATCCGCGATACGCGAGAATCTCGCGCAGCTCGCCCAGATTGACGGTGCCGAGCGTGTAACCTTCGCGCGCAAAACCGAGGATCGCGCTGGGCCCGCACTCCACCGAGCCATCGTACATCCGCGTAAAATGAACACCGAGAAACGGATACGCGGGATCGGGAACGGGATATATCAGGTTGCGGCACAACTGCCGCGCATGCGGCTCGAGCTCGTAGTACTCGCCCCTGAATGGCACGATCTGCAGCTCGGGCTCCATTCCCGTCATGCGCGCCACGCGATCAGCGTACAGCCCGGCGCAGTTGACCATGTAATCTGCGGTCACTGGTCCCGCAGTTGTCTCAACCGTGACCGAGTCACTTGCTCGCACAACGCCGGTTACAGTGACGCCCGTACGAACGGTCCCGCCGCGGCCCTCAATCTGCCGCGCGAGCGCGTAAGAAACGCCGCGGTAGTCTACGATGCCTGCGTCGGGTACCCACAGCGCTTCGACACCGGCAACTGCCGGCTCCAGTTCTCTTAAACGCTCGCGGTCGACAAGATCAGCCCGAACGCCGTTCTCCTTCCCGCGCTCGAGGATCGCGTGCAGCCGCGGTCGCTCTTCCTCGGTCACAGCAACAATGACCTTGCCGCACGTTTCATAGGTCACACCGTGCTCCTCACAGAACGCAACGAGGGCCTTGCGTCCCTCCCGGCAGTTCTCAGCCTTGAGCGATCCCGGCTTGTAGTAGATACCGGAATGGATTACCCCGGAGTTTCTGCCGGTCTGGTGGGCGGCAACCTCGTCCTCTTTTTCCAGGACGGTGATGTTGATTCCCGGGTGCTGCCGACCAAGTTGATAGGCGGTCGCAAGGCCGACAATTCCGCCACCGACAATCGCAACGTCTTGCTTCGTGCTCATATACTAGCGCGCCGCCGTGACGAGGATCTCAACGCGCGCGTCCAATGGGAGGCGCGCTACTTCCAGTGCCGCGCGCGCCGGCGGCGAACCCGAAAAGTACGTCCCGTACACTTCGTTCATCTCCGCATAGTCGTCGAGGTCGGCAAGGAATACCTGCGCCTGAACGATGTCGTCAAAACCGAAGCCTGCCTTTTCGAGCAGCGCGCCGATGCTGTCCATTGCAAAGCGTACCTGATCAGCAGTGGTCGCACCCAGTTCGCCGGTCTCCGGATCTCTCCCGATTTGTCCGGCTACCCATATCATATTCCCGTATTGAATGGCCGGTGAATACGGTGCCAGCGGCGCGGCGCCCGCGCCGATAATGGCTACGCGTTCCGGGGGCACAACATCAGATTGCGTTGTGCATCCGGCAAAAGAAATTGCTACAACTGCGAACGTGGCGACCAGTGAATATGACCTCATGCGACGGTGTTTGAAGGTTGAACAGAAGGTTGAACAGAAGCTTGAACAGACAGCGGAATTTGTTGGGCGAACTACAGCGCCCGCTACGCCTCGGGGAGACCGTTTACAGCGACGTCTCGCATGGCATCGACAAAACGATCCAGTTCTTCTATGGTAGTGTAGACATTGGGCGTCACGCGGAGCCCGTGAAACTCAGCGTGCCGAATCGGCACAACGATGATCCGGTGTCGGTTCCA
>JAUIJQ010000526.1 GCA_030431165.1 Rhodothermia bacterium
GCCCCTACTCACAGATCGCCTCCAACGCCGGAAAACTCTCGCCCAGCTCCAGATCAAGCGCATCTGCAGCCTCGTCCAGGTACTCACTGATATGTGTTGTGCACTGTTGCGGTGCCTTTGCCGAGAGCATGCGCAACCCGTCAAGCAGCGTCTCCGTCGATGCGAGCTGATCCCCCCGGCGTAACTCAAGCTGTGATCGCAATCGGTGGTACTGCGCGACGTCGTCGCCACGCCGATCGCCGATCGGCGGGTCCAGCGTCGCAAGTATGTCGGCTACGACAATGTCAAAGCAGTCAAACCGTGACAGCTTCGCGGCAAGCTGAATCGCCTCGAGCGGATACGAATCCGAAGCCAACAATCCCTGTGCCGGCGTCCGCAACTCGGAGCATTCCGCACCCAGCGCAGCACGAATGTCGATCTCGTAATGCAGGAGGCGATCGGTGTACATCGACTCGGGATACTGATTACGAAACGAGACCACATCCTCCAGAATTGACACAAACGAGGCTGAGTCATTCTCGGCCTGAAACAGCCTGAATCCCAGTTCACGCATGTCGGCTTCCTCTTCACGAGACGGCAGCTCCTGCGCGGCCGCCGAGACGTGCGCCAGGCAGCAAAGCGCGATAACTGCTCGACTTCCAAAGAAACGTCGACATTCCATTGCGGTCGCCACCTCGCGTATTCGTGTTCAGGGTTATGCACGGTACTGCGGGTCGCACGCGGCATCAAGGCAATTTACGTGGCAGGCATTCCGGACAACCGGCTCCGGGGTCTTCCCTGCCTCGCGCCACGCCCGCATGTCGGATTTTGTGGCGTCCTTTGCCGACATTTGGAGCATGCGCGCCTCGAATGCTATATCAAACGCACTGGTCACGCTGAAAGACTACGTGGCCCGGGGCTACCGCCTCTTCTTTAACGGCCAGTTCCTGATGTCTGCACAGGCCGTTGCATTCAAGGTGCTCATCACATGGGTCCCACTGGCACTCCTGGCGACCGGCGCCGTCGCCCTGCTCCTTGCCGAAGAGCGACCGTACCAGGTCGTACAGGACTTTCTGTCCAACTACTTCCCGAACTATGAACGGGACCGACTGAGTGGCTTCATCCGGGAACTGCAGCGCGTCTCGGGAGCCCTCACGATCGTCGGCATGGTGACCCTGCTGTATACAACGCTCACGCTGTTCTCGACACTGCGCGTCGCGGTTTCAAACGTGTTTCGGGAGGACTGGCACCGCGTGCGTCGCTGGTCTCCCGGGCTGGCGTTCGACTTCCGGATGATGCTCCAGCTTGGTGCACTCTTTCTGGCGACAGTGGCGCTCTCGATTGCGGCGCAGTTCCTTGATGGATCCGGCATCGAACTCATGCGCCGGGTTGGGATATCGGCTCCCTGGATGCTGACGGGGTGGGCCAACGTCGCGCACTTCCTGACGCTTTTTGTGCCGGTCATCCTCAGCGTCGGGATGTTCTACCAGCTCTACTACTTCATTCCACTTCCACACCCGCCGCGCAAGAGTGCTTTGATCGGGGCAGTCTTCGCGGCGATCCTCTGGGAAATCGGGAAGTACTTCTTTACGAACTACACAACCGGCGCAAGCCGTTACGACACGTGGGTGATGTTCGTTGAATCTGATCGCATCGCCATGCTGACCGATGCTTTTGGACTCATCGTGGCTTTTGTGCTCTGGGCGTATTACTCCGGCGTGATCCTCATGATGGGTGGCACGGTGGCGCTGATCCACGAAACCCGCGCGCGCGAACGCGCTGAGGCCGAAGAAGCGGCCGCGTCAGCTACCTAGTTTCCGTGTCGCTGCCTGCCGAAACACAACCGGCAGGGCCACATTCTTTTCTGCGGATTCTAACAGCGGGGTACCGGCGCCATTCGGCAGTTCCGCGGCCCATTGCGCGGCTGTAGTCCAAACGCCATAGTCGCGCTCTTCAACCAGGACTGTCGACAGCACATCGAGCGCGTCGTTTATGTCGAGGCGTGTTCGAAGAACGCCGATCGCAGCAACCCGAACCATCGAATTGTCGTGCGACCGGGCGACCTTCGCCAGCGCATCGCCGGCTGCAAGTTCATCCCTCGCTGCGAGGACGTCAAGCGCGCGCATTTGCACGTCACGCGATGCGTCGTTCATGATCGCTGTTCGCATCGTTCCGATGACACCCAATGCATCCCACTGGGCCAACTGGTTCACTGCGTCAAGCCGGAGTGTCACATCCTGCTCAAAGCGTAATGTGTTCACTGCTTTCCCCATCGCCTCGTGAAACGAAGCTTCCCGCATCGTCGCGTCGACAAGACTCGTTGCCCGATCGCGGATTTCACGCGAAGGATGGGTGGCGGCAATCCGATTCAGGGACGTCAGACCCGCGCCACCAGACAATGCGGCAATGGCATCGAGGGCTTCCAGGCGCGTTGCATGTGACTCATCCGCAAACACAAGCTGCTCAATCTTGATCGCGGTAGCACCAAGGCCGTGTCCACGCCGCAGTGTTTCGGCCGCGGAATAGTTCGGCCGTACGCCCGGCACGCCTGCATCTGCGCGCGCCTCGTTGAGCAAAGCAGCGGCACGCTCTCGGACCGCTGAGTTGAAATGGTTGTCCCGAACGTGTTCAAGCAAGGGACCATTCCAACTGTCGGGTCCACGCCACGCGAGCAAGCGCAGGGCTTCCAACTGCACCTGTGTATTGGTGTCATCATACAGCGCGCGCTCAAGCGCGAGCGTAGCCACCTCTCCACCACGCGCGCTCAGCATGCCAAGCGCCGCACTTCGACGTACAAGTTCGCGGTGGCCGCGCACGACGTTGAGCAACCCGGGAACGCCGCGATCGTCCGGCAGCCGATTGAGCCGGCTCAACGCCAATGCCTGGATGTAGGAATTCCCGTCATACATCGCTGCGCGC
>JAUIJQ010000527.1 GCA_030431165.1 Rhodothermia bacterium
ATGTCCGAAGACGATCGGCGGGACTTCATGGACCGCAATCGCGAACAGTGGGCCCAGGAAGACGACGACATGCGGCAGCAGATGGAGCAGGAGATTGCGGAGAACGAACGCCTGATGAACGAGGATTTGCGCAATCGGAAGCTGGCCCAGGAAAAACTCGCGTTCCGGTTGTCGCGGTTCTCACCGGCGTCGGCGTATCAGCTCGCCGCAACGAACCTCGCCGGCACCAACACGTCGCTGAAGACGCGGTACGAAGATGCCATGAGCAACTACCGTACGACGTTTGGCGCCTTTGCTGAAGCGAAGCGACAGGAAGAGCAAAAGAAGCAGCGAGAAGAAGCGCAGAACCGGAGCAGCAGCGGCGTCAGGATTTCTTTCGGCGGTGGCGGCAATGCCCCGGTCAACTTGGAGGAAATGCCACGCTTCGAGCACCCTCAGGAATCATTCAGCGAGGCGCTTGAGCCTTCGCTCGCTGACGTCGGCATTCTGGGCTTTGCAACGATCCTCTGCTTTGCCGGAGCGTTTGTCGCCTTTCTGCGCTACGACGTCCGGTAGGTGCGCAGACGTGCGGCAGACGTTCGGTTATCCGTCCGCCTCTTTCACGACGGCGTAGGCCGCGAGCGCTGCTTCTCGAGCCTCGGCGTGATCAACGATCGGCGCGGGGTACGTGTCCCCAAGGGAAACCCCTGCTGACGCAAGCACATCGTTATCGGCCTCCCACGGCTCGTGGATGTAGCGATCTGGCAGATCGGCCAGCTCAGGCACCCAGCGTCTGACGTACGAGCCGTCCCCGTCGAACTTCTTCCCCTGGGTCATGGGATTGAACATCCGGAAGTACGGCTGTGCATCAGCGCCGCTACCGGCACTCCATTGCCAGCCCAGGCTATTGTTTGCAAGGTCAGCATCAACGAGCGTATCCCAGAACCACCGCGCGCCGTGCAGCCAGTGAAGACGCAGGTGCTTCGTCAGGAATGACGCAACGATCATGCGGGCTCGGTTGTGCATCCATCCGGTGGCCCACAACTGTCGCATCGCCGCGTCAACAATCGGATACCCCGTGCGGCCCCGCTGCCACGCACGCAGGTGCGCGTCATCATCAGCCCACGGAAATGCGGCGTACTTCTCGCGCAGCGGTTTGTGGTCGGTGGATGGGTTGTTCGCCAGCACATGGTAGGCAAACTCGCGCCACACAATCTGGCGCAGATACGGCTCAACCTGCTTCTTTCCCTTCTGCGAAGACTCGGCCTCACGTATCACCGCATTCCACACCTGTCGCGGACTGATCTCGCCCATCGCGAGATGGGGTGACAACCTGGATGTCCCGTCTGATCCCATCAGGTCGCGCTCATCTTGATAGCCATAGATGGCGTCCTCCAGGAACTCGTCCAACCGCGCAAGCGCGCCTGACGCCCCCGGTGTCCCGGTCTCGGGAAACCGTTTGGCCCAGTTGCGCTCCGGCAACAAACCGAGTTCCTCCAGGTCAACAGAACGCGGCCACGCATCCGGCACCTCGATCGACTCAGGTATTCCAATGTCGGGCCCCACGTCGACGACATCTTTGAAGCGACGATAAAACGGCGTGAACACGCTGTACGGTGTCCCGGCCTGCGTCGTTAGTCCGTCCGGATCATGCAGCAGCGTACCTCCGTACGCCCGCGTCTCGATGCCCGATTCCCGCAACTCGCGGCTGAGTTTCTCATCAGCGCGTGATCCTGGCGGGTCGTATCGATGTGACCAGAAGACCTGGGACGCCCCGACATCTTCTGCAATCGTTCGAATCTGATCTGCGACGCAACCCGACCGGAGTGTGAGCCGCAGGCCGACGTCTTCGAGGCTGTCGCTCAAAGATTGGAGTGAATGATGCAGCCACCATTGCTGCGCCTCCCCCATTGACCATTGCGGTGGGGCGGTGTCGCTGCCCTGGTCCGACGCCCCCTCCCAGACAAACAGGGGTACAACCGCGCCCGTCCTGCACGCCGCCCGAAATCCCGGATTGTCACACAGCCGCAGGTCGCGCCGAAACAGAAAAAGAACAGGATCAGCTTCCATTCACCTGCGCGGATGCCACCGCCCGCTCAAAGCAGAGCCTGAACCAGACGGTGAATTGATCAGGCTGATCAGCAAGCTCTATCCGTATCTGTTCTGGTGAGACCCAGCGCCAGTCAGCTACTTCTTTCGGATTGGGACTTGGCGAAGGTGCCGGCGCATCAGCGGGGGCCGTTCGTCCGACAAGCACGTGATCGAGTTCATGTTCTATCAACCCGTTGTCGAAGTCCGCGCGGTAGATGAACCGGAAAGCCCATTGAAGCGGCGCTGTAATCCCCATTTCTTCGGGTAATCGCCGCGCGGCCGCATCGAGTACCGATTCCAACGGCCGCGGGTGACTGCAGCATGTGTTCGTCCAGAGCCCTCCTGAGTGGTACTTGTCGAGCGCGCGACGTTGAAGGAGTACGCGTCCGGCCGGGTCAAACAGAAATACTGAAAACGCACGATGCATTGCGCCCGTGCGATGCACCTCCATCTTGTCGGCAACGCCAACTTCGCGATCAGCGTCGTCGACAAGCACAACAGAATCTTGTACGGTGTGTGGCTCGCTCATCGAACGGCCTCCGCACCGGAGTGCGAGACAGCGGCGGCCGAGCCGGAGTTGTCCGAGCCGGAATTGTCCGAACCGGAATTGGCCGAACCAACATCGCGGGGCGCGTGGGAGCCGTGGTCCTGCTCGATGCACCACGCCGTCGTCTCTGCCGACAACAGAACGCCGGGTACACCCGCACCGGGGTGTGTGCCGGCCCCGACGAAATACAGATTGCTCACGTCCTCGCTGCGGTTGTGCGGACGGAAGTAGGCGGTCTGCGACAGCTTGGGTTCAATCCCGAATGCA
>JAUIJQ010000528.1 GCA_030431165.1 Rhodothermia bacterium
GTTCGCGAGCGAAGTGTACATCGCCCCTGTGCCAAATGCGCTGACCATGGCGGACCACGGTGGGTGGGCGCCCGCGCCGGTGCCGCCGAAATGAACCGGGTTGAACTTCACTTGGCCGGAGGGGATAATCTCGGGGTCATATCCGCTCTCCAGATCGTTGTACCTCCGCGTCGGCGCGTCCCAGTATGAACTGGGCCAGAGCGATTCGTTTGACTGCCGAAACGAAAAAAGATGTTCGTCGCCAATCGGCTCGTACTCGGGATCCGATACGGTACCCGTTACGCGGTGGGTCCACCAGCGCTCACGTACACGGAAGCGCTGCGTGCGCGCCTCGTTGTTCTGATCATTTACATCTACAGCGACCAGAAAGGTCGACGGCGACAGAAGATCCTCGGGGACATCCCAAGTCCACACGCCCGAATCCAGTGGAACGTTTTCTGCAATGAGCTCGCGTGGACCAGCGGGATCGAACGTCCGAACGAGGTATATGTCGACGTTGTTTGCACCCGGTTCGGCCGTAAAGCGAACATCATAAGGCGCGCCTGGCTCAACAATGTCGTCTGCGCCGGGTGCTGCAAACTGCATGAACGACGCGTCGAGCTCGGCCCGAAATACACGCCACTGGCTCCCTGCCCTGCCTGTCCCGGCAACCACCCTCCCTGCCGGATTCGTGGCATATATCCTGGAAATGATGAAGCCATCGAAACTGACGCCGAGGGAATTCATGTGCGACTCAAAGTCAACGGTGCCGCCGTTCTGTGTCCACATAAAGCTGGCATTGAGAGCGCCGGCAAAGAAGCTGCCGAACACCGTCTTTGTGTAAGACACGGCATACGCTGACATGAGCGAGAATCCGTCGGGCTCCGGAAGTAACTCGATCCCCGACTCGTTTGAGTAGACATAGGCACGAACAATTGCACCCGAGCCGACACCAACGATGAAGACGCCGTTGGCGCTCATATCTTGGAAGTATGTCTCACCCGGCGTAACGGCCTCACCAATGTCGTGCAACGTTCCGTCCCAATAGAACGCGCTGAATCCTTCAGTCGCGAACTGCGAGCTGCCGCCGGCAAGGCGCATCCCGTCAGACGACACCACGCTGACGCTGCTGTAGTTGTCGCCCGGTAGCGTTCCCAGCCGTGTGACAACGCCATCCTCGAGCTTGTATGCCTCCGTACGGTTTGTGCCTCCACCGGGATAGCGTCCCGAGCCGCCGATCACGGATCCGTCAGCCGAGACACCATTCGCAACCGATCCCGCCGTACCAAAAGGCACCGAGATACTGCTGTACGTGTACATGCCATCGGGACCGCGATCCCAGCGTGCAGCGGTGGATGGACCGGTCAATCCGCCGGTATGCCCAACAACAACGGAGCCATCCGCCGAAATTCCGTTGGCGCTGCCCTCTCCCGGAGAGGGCAGTATCAGCAGGGAGTCGCTTCCGATCCACAACACCGGTTCATTGTTTAGCATACCGGCGACAATGCTACCGCTAGCGGAGATCGCATTGACCACGGGGATGGTGTTCGTTGTGCCCGGCAGTACCGTAAACGACTGGCCTTTTGCGTCTCGCCGACCGTACACCACGAGCAGTACAAGGACGAGAAACATCGCGCTGCGATGGTCGCAGCTGCCTTTGATGATTGAGCAGCAAGGCATAAGCGTCAAGGCGTTCATCCGAACTTTTCCCGGGGATGCTACCCTGAATAACGATGCCGGGCCGGCAATCGGGCCAACACCGCCCATAGATTGCTATTATCCTCGTTTCAAAGCCCACTCAACGACGGTACACCCATGCCGCGAGTATCAAGCCCGTTGCGGATCACCTGCCTTCTGCTGGTCTTTGCGTACTTCTTTTCGGCACCGGCGCAAGCTCAGAGCGGCGACGCCCGCGCGGCCTCTCAGGTTGAGTCGTATGACTACTGGTCAAGTAACCGGACCATGATCCAGCACGGCGTCCAGGCTGTGCTGATGTGCAACGGGCTCTTCACCTCTAACCGAACCCTCGACCAGGTTTTTGCGCAGGAGCTGGCGTACTTGCGGAATCCGGTTGGAACGGCCGAGGGTGGCGACTACGTGGTGGATCGTGCGCGACGCGCTGTAGCCGTTGGAACGCCTCCAGTTCGCGCCGCCTTTCGAGAGGGTCTTGGTTGCGTCGTGATGGCACCCGACCAGTCCTTTGACGACATACCGTCGCTGCCGCTGCTCGACCATCCAGTCGCACCCGGTGATCCGCTGCGAATACCGTGGCCCGAGGGTGATCTGTTGGAAGAGGCGCCGCTACCCGAATCAATTGACGCGGCAGCGCTGCAGGCGGCCTCCGACTGGGCGTTTGACCGGCCCGCTGATCGACAGGTGACGCTGAGCCTGCTTGTTGTTCACAAAGGCCGGATAATCCACGAACGTTACGCGCCCGGGGTAGACATGTACACGCGAACGCGCACGTGGTCCACTGCAAAGAGCATCGCGGTAACGTTGATCGGGATGATGGTAGACGAGGGCCGGATGTCGCTCGACGAACCGCTTGAGGTGGCGTGGTTACCGCGCGCGCAAAACCCGGATGCTGATCCCCGGCGTCAGATCACCCTGCGGCACGTGCTGAACATGTCCAGTGGCTTGTACCCGGTCGACGACCGCGGACTTGAATACGCAACGGGCTCAGGCCTGGCGTACTGGGCCGGGGCCAGCTCGTTTAATGGCGCACGGAATCGCGCGCTTATCCGGCGACCGGGCACAACGTGGAACTACGAGAACTACGACACACTGCTCGGCGTGCTCGCCATGAAGAACGCCATCGGCGATGCGGACGAGTACCTTACGTTTCCGAGGCGGGCGCTCCTCGACAAGATCGGCATGCGCAACACACTCCTCAGCGTGGATCG
>JAUIJQ010000529.1 GCA_030431165.1 Rhodothermia bacterium
CGACCCTCCACTGCCCGTCGATACGCTGGACCAGATCCAGCGCATCTTCGCGCCCGACAAGTACAGCGTTTGCGTCACCAGACCAGCGCGTCATCGCCCATTCATTGTCAGCAAATGGCACGGCGTCCACACGGGCGAAGCGATCGTCGGCAAGTCTGTACAACGTTTCAAGACCCTGCCCGATTGCCACGAGGTCGCCGCCTACAGACTCGATGCCGACAATCTGGCCGGCAATCCCCGGTACGCGAGTAAACGCCCGATCGTCATCCGAAAGGGCGTAGACGCCGTCCATTGTCGCGGCGTACAACGTACCGTTGTGACGGGTCATCGCGTTGGTCTGCACGGGCAATCCACTTCGTGCGTCGAAGTAGGACAAAGGCGCGTCAATCTGCACGCGCGTTAAGCCGCGCCGATGGGCGAGCCAGAGATCTCCCGAAGCGTCGACAAATACGTACCCAACAGATGGCCCGGCCAACCCCGCTTCAGTTGTGAGGTGCTGTAACACGCGACCGGTTCGATCCATTACCACGACACCCTCAGCCCGGGTGCCAAACACAAACCGTCCGCCGGGCAATACAGCACCCGGCAGATAGATTCGCCCGACATCCATGATCGGTTCGGCTTCCGTCTCCAGGCGGGTGAACCGGGTCGCGTTTATCGGGGCCGAAGGATCGTACAGCCAGAAACCAGCCGGACGCGTACCGATCAGAATGCGTCCGTCTCCATACGGAAGCATGGCGTACGCGGTCGCGTCAAGTTGATCCTGCCCCGGCACCAGCGCGAGGTTGTCGTTTTCGTCAAGCTGGTAGAGGCCCTCATTGAAGACGTAGACAAAGATTGCGCTGTCGATGAACGCCACGATCAACGATTCATTTTCGAACGTCCAATCCGTGATCCGCGCGCCGTCCCAACGAAAGAGGTGGTAGTCAGTCAGAAAGAAGACACCGTCGGGTGTGGCAACGGATTGATAGACGATGCCGAAGTCACGCAGATCGGGCGCAACGTGCTCAACGATCGGAACAAACATCGTTGAGCCGGAGGTGTCGTGATCGATGTATCCGAAAGTGTCTTCGCCCCCAACCCAGACGCGACCTTCAGCATCGGTCGTGAGGGCTCGAACGTTGGAGCGATTAGGAAGAGGGAGCAGCCGCCAGCTTGCACCGTCAAATTCGAGCACACCGCCGAGGTTGCCAAAGTACATGACGCCACGACCGTCCTGCGTGATGGTCCAGTTCTCGGGCGACGCGTCGTAATCAGACCAGGTGAACGCGGTGACAAATGGAAGTCCGGCTTCCAGGCGCGGTTGAGCGTGGGCTGGAGCGGCAGAAACGCCAAAACCCAGAACTGTGACCAGGCTGATGACTCTTGACAAAGAGGTCAGTTGGTCGTTGCGTTTGCGCCGTGTCATGTACAGCCTTGAAACCAGCGACTTGGGCACCCTACGCAGCAAAGATCTCTCGGAACGCCGCCATAAACATCGCCATCTCTTTCTCGCTCCCGATCGACACCCGCAGGTGATTCAACAGCGGCGGGAACGGACGTCCGACAACAATCCCATGCTCGCGAAACGCCGTCCGCACCTCGCGCGCCGGACGCCCCGTCTGCACCATGATGAAATTTGTTTCGGATGGTATCACGTCGTAGCCCATCCCACGAAGTTCGTCGCTTGTCTTTTTGCGCAAGGCAATCGTCCTGTCGCGCATGTGACGTTGCGCGTCGGTGTCTTCAAGCGCCGCGACGGCGCCGTACTTGGCGAGAGCGTTGATGCTGCCCGTTGTGTAGGGTTCCATCACGCTGATCATCTCGGGCGTGGTCACGGCAAAGCCGAGCCGCAACGCGGCGAGTCCGAAGAGTTTTGAGAACGTCCGCGCGACAATGACGCGGCGCCCCTCCAGCACGTGCGGGATCGCGGATGCGTAATCCGGATCCTCTGCAAAGTGGTGGTATGCCTCGTCAATGAGCACGGGCACATCGGCCGGGATCCCGTCGAGCAGGTTGCGCACGTCGTCTGCGGGTATCGGGCGCCCCGTCGGATTATTCGGATTACACAGGTACACAAATCCGACGTCGCGGTAGTGGCGGTTTGTCGCGTCGATCAGCGCCGGGATGTCCTGACTGTAGTCGTCGCGCAGCGGCACGGTAATCGACTCCGCGTGGATGCCGCTTGCGTGGCTGTAGACGGCCGAGTATGACGGGTCAGATCCGACAACCTTCTTGTCGCGCGACAGCAGGGAGAGTCCGACAACCTCCAGTATCTCACCGGATCCCGCGCCAAGCAGGATGTTCTCGCGCTCGACGCCATGATGCTCCGCGATGACGGATTTCACGGCCCGGTCCGGGTAGCCGTAGCGGCTGGCGTACTTGAACGCCTCGGTCATGGCGGCGACGACCTGCTCTGACGGACCGTACGGGTTCTCGTTGTAGTTCAGTTTGATGAGGTCGTCGTAGTCATCCGCTTCGGGGCGAAGGAGTGCGTCAGCAGCGGCGTTCCGGATGCGCCAGTCGCGGCCGGCGGCGCGGCTTGGGATGGTCGCAAATCCAACAGAGGTAGCGGCGGCCACGGTGGCCACAGAGGCGATTCCGGCTGAAGAGCGGCCGATGAAGTCGCGGCGGGAGAGTCGTGGGGAGCGGGGCACGGTTGTCGGAGGGAAAGGTTGAGCGGGCGGTGCCGGGCAGGCCGATGCGGGCAATATACACGTGCGTGCGCGGCGGGCCGAGAGGCGTGCCAAATGTAGGATTGGCGAGCCTAGTACATCAGCGGCATGCCCTGCCCGAAGTCAAACAGCGTCAGTTGACGCAGGCGATAGTACGACACCCAACAGTCGCGGAGCGTGCGCGTATAAGCGGCACGGGCGGCGTCTTTCTCAGACTGCGC
>JAUIJQ010000530.1 GCA_030431165.1 Rhodothermia bacterium
TGAGGGCGTCGGGCTGCTCATGAAGACTGTCTTCAATCCGCAGTACTTCTCCATGTCCCACGCTTTTGAGATGAGCATGGGGTCAAGCAGCTACGGTACAAACTCGCTTGCGATGTACACAAATTCGCTGCAGTGGGAGCTCGGTTCCAAACTCGCTGCGCGGGCCGACGTGTCGGTTGCGTACTCGCCTTTCAGCAGCTCCGCCGGGTCAGTCGGTAATCCGTCGAGCCTGAGTGGTCGCAACGCGGATGTGTTTTTGCGGAATGCATTTATTCGCTACAAGCCGTCCGAGAATGTCAGCCTGAATCTGTCCTACCACCGGAGTCCGTATGGCCGTTATGCGCAGCCGTATGGGTGGTACCGCCCGACGTATTAACCAGCACCGGGAACGCGTGCACGCCGGAAGACAAATCAGAGCATACTGGGTGGCGCGGGCCTCAGGCCGGCGCCACTTTTTGTTTGGTTGAATATGAACGCGGACAGATCCAGAGGCGTCGGTGGTTTGGCGTCCAGTCTCTCCCTGCTTGCCGCGCTGGTGTTGCTGGCGATCCTCGCCTATGCAGTGATTGTGCGCTTCGCGACGCCACGCGTGGATCCGCTACGCGAGTCTAATCCGGGTCGGCTTCAGGGCGCGCTCATCCAGGTCGAGGTCCTGAATGGCTCAGGAGTCGACCAACTTGCCGCGGTTGCCAGAACATATCTGCGTGAACGGGGGTTCGATGTGGTCGCGGTCGGCAACTTCGACCGAAGCGACGTTGAATACTCGTTTATCCTGGATCACGTCGGAGACAGGCCGGCTGCCGAAAAGGTTGCTGCCGCCATCGGACTTTCGACCGATCAGATTGAGGATGCGTCGTCACCCGACGCGCTCCACGATGTGACGCTGATCCTTGGAATGGACTTCGAGACACTTAAGCCGTACCAGCCCTGACTTTTACCCCGAGCCTATGAGCGCCCCGGAGCAAATCAAGACACTCCAGAACCGTGATCCCCTTGCCAAGCGGAGCAACGGGATACCTGCATCCGTACTCGCCCAGACGGCCGTGGATGGCATCCTCGAGAAGAAGGGCGAGGCTATCGCCGTAATGGACATGCGTGCCGTCAGTGGCGTGGCCGATTTCTTTGTGATTTGCACGGGGTCCTCAGACGTACAGGTCAAGGCGATCGCAAATGAGGTTCGACAGCGTATTCGCGATCAGCACGGCGAACGGCCGTGGCACATCGAGGGAATGGAGAGCCTGCAATGGGTTCTGCTCGACTACGTCGATGTCGTTGTTCACGTGATGATGGCGGAAGCACGTGAATTCTACGGCCTGGAGCGACTCTGGGGGGATGCGCCCATCGAACAGATCGATTCGGACGCCGTTAGTACGCACATCGCCATGTTTGAGTCCGACGACTCATCAGACGACCAGCCATGAAGCACCGAAGCGCCCTGACAGCCATTCTCCTAAGTGCCATGATCGGTGGCACCGGTGTGCTGTTCGCCGGTTGTGGTACCACAACCGAAGCCGTCGTTCCGCCAGACGAGGAGTTTGGTCACCGGTATGACGGTACCGCGCCTGATGGGCGCACGACCTATGTGATCGTGCCGCCAGATTCGGGTACGACGTACATGTACTACCCCGCTGTGTATGACACCGTACACGTACGCCATATTCCGGTGGCGGCCGACCTTGCGCAGATCGAAGTCCTGGTCAAGGGTTCTTTCCCCGATTCGTGCACCGAATTGCACTCCGTCGATCAGTCACGGGTTGAGCATATCGTCACCGTTGACCTTCGGATGCGGAAACCGCGCGGCACCGTGTGCGCATCCGTCATGCGGCCCTACCGTTTCTACGTGCTGCTTGACGGACAGTATGACGGCGGGAGCTACACACTCAAGCTGAACGGGCGTGTCCACAACTTCGTGATCAGGCCGGAAGAAGCGGTCTCTGACGCCGAAGCCCGGTCTTAATCGGCTGCTGGGCGTCGCCGATACTCTCGGCATGCCCAAGATTTCTTCCCTGCTTCCCCACGTCGCGCTCGCCGCGTTTGTCTGCCTCTTTGCGATTGGCGCTGCCGTTGCGCCGAACGGCGGGGGTTCACCACCGGGTCGCGCCGGTGCTCCCGACGACGGCGATGGGTCGCCTGGAAACTCCGGTTCCTGCTGGGACGCCGGGTGTCATAACACTTTTGCGATCAACTCCGGGGGCGGGACCATTTCGCTAACCACCCCGGGCTTCTATGCTCCCGGTGACACGCTCGACCTCCAGGTTAGCGTTGATCATGCCGGTGCAGCGCGATATGGATTTCAGATCACCGCACGCGATGCGTCGGGACAGCCGGCCGGCTCGTGGCTTGCGGGCGCCGGAAGCCAGGTGACGATTCTGAATCCGAACTACGTTACCCATCAGCTTGCGAGCACCCTGAGCACGTGGAGTATCCGCTGGATTGCGCCCGACAATGTTGCTGCAGGTGACGTGGTCTTCTACTACGCCGGCAATGCTGCCGACGGCCGGTTCAATGCCGCGAACGACTATGTGTACACCGGGCAGAAGACAGTTGCTATCAGCACTTCAGCCGAGACAACGGCCAACCACCGATCGGTGTTTGTCGAATCGGTGTACCCTAATCCCGCAGATGACGTGTTGTACGTTCGGTACGCCGCACCGTCACCGGCAGAGATCAGTCTGTTTGACCTCGAAGGCCGACTTCGCGAACGGCGATTTGTGGCCGAAACCGGCGCGGCCACGGCCGATGCACCCATCGCCGTGGATGCCCTGCCCGTTGGTGTCTACCTGCTGCGCGTGACGGCAGACGGTCGCGAGTTCACACGTCCCGTCCTGATTCAGCGGTAGGCTA
>JAUIJQ010000015.1 GCA_030431165.1 Rhodothermia bacterium
ATGTATCTGGCGTGGAACGTTACGGTGCGCTCGAGTTCACGTCGTCCACTTCGGCGGTAGTCTACCCCGGCCTGGTCAACCTGCATTTCGACGGAAGCTGCACGATGCCCGTCGCGTTCAGCGCGGGCCGCCTCGATGGATGATTCAATCCAGACTGTCTGGCCCGCCCCGAGGCGGGATGCGGCGAACGCTGTTGCCGCGAACGCCACCTCGGGTGGAAAGACGACAGCAATAGCGTCTGAGACAGCCTGCCCCTGCAGGCAGTCGATGACGAACCGGCTGAGCAGTTCATCGTTGCGAGCGACAGTATCGGATACGGTCGATTGTGCCCGTGCCTCGGACCCACGCGGGGTCGTAATCGTCGGGATGGCTGCCACAAGCGACAGTGCGAGCAGGACCGTACGGGTTATGCGGCGGGACATGTAGACTGGGTTCGAACGCCCAATATAGCGCTCGCCAACCCGATCGTCGACGCACACAGACCGTAGGTCAGGCGTAGATACCGCGCAGTTTCAGGGCACTGGCGACCTTGTCGACGGCGAGTACGTACGACGCGGCTCGCAGCGGTACGCCGTACTGCTCGCTGGCGTTGTACACGTTGTCGAACGCCGTCTTCATCATTCGGTCGAGTCGCTTGTTTACGCGCTCAAGCGTCCAGAAGTACCCCTGACGATCCTGCACCCACTCGAAGTAGGAGACGGTTACGCCGCCCGCATTTGCGAGGATGTCGGGCACGACAAGGACGCCGTTTTCATCCAGCACGCGGTCTGCGGCCGGTGTGGTCGGACCGTTGGCTCCTTCGGCGATGATCTTGGCCTTGATGTCGGGTGCGTTAGCACTGGTAATCTGATCCTCTTTGGCCGCCGGTACCAGGACGTCTACGTCGAGCGTGAGCAGCTCTTCGTTGCTTATTTCCTGCGCCTCGGGATATCCGGCCAGTGATCGCTTGTTGGCCTCGCTGTACCTGATCAGGTCTTCTACGTCGAAGCCGTTCTCATTGTAGTAGCCGCCGGTGACATCGCTGACCGCGACGATCTTGCAGCCCTTCTCGGCCAGCAGCTTCGCTGCGATCGAACCGACGTTTCCGAAGCCCTGCACGGCAACCGTGCTTTGCCCGGGTCGCATGCCGATCTTTTCCATGGCTGACAGCGTCACTGACATTACGCCGCGACCGGTTGCTTCCACACGGCCGAGCGATCCGCCGAGGATAATCGGCTTCCCGGTCACGACCGCGGTGGACGAGTTGCGCGTGTGCATGCTGTACGTGTCCACAATCCACGCCATGATCTGCGCGTTAGTGTTCATGTCGGGCGCCGGGATGTCTTTGTCGGGCCCGAATACGTCCAGCAGGTTGGCAGTGTAGCGTCGCGTCAGGCGTTCAAGTTCACCCGGGCTCATGTTGGCCGGATCACATACGACACCACCTTTTGCACCGCCAAAGGGGACGTTGACGATAGCACATTTCCAGGTCATCCACGCAGCGAGTGCCTTGACCTCGTTGACGTTTACGTCAGGTGCGTACCGGATCCCGCCTTTTGAGGGTCCGAGGATCTCGTTGTGGATGACGCGATACCCCTCGAAGAGTTTGATGCGGCCGTCGTCCATGACCACCGGAATGGCCGTGATGTGCACGCGCGCGGGCGTCACCAGGTATTCGTAAAATCCGGGGTCCAGTTCAAGGATCTTGGCGGCGATATCGAATCGGTCGATCATCGCCTGAAAAGGATGCTCCGAATCACGGATCGGGGCCGGTTCCTTGTAAAGAGCCTTTTCGTAAACGTTCTGTTTGAAGGGCATAGGAGGTGGGATTCTCTGGAAGCGCTACCGCGTCGTGAGAATCGACAGAATTTGTTCGATGCTAAATGGGATTCCGCGGCTTTCCGGCGAAGAGCGACAAAAATACTGCGGTGACGTACTCTTGCGACATTCGCATGTACCGTTGTGGAAGAAGTTAGGGTTAATATGCCCGCCGAATCGGGTTTCGACACACCACCAGACCTCCCGGCCAAACGACAAAAGCTGATTGCTTCGCTGCACACCGCGAAGTATCGCCGTCGGCACGGGCTGGCACTCGTCGAAGGCGTGCGGTCAGTGATTGCAGCGCTCGAGGCAAAAGCCGCTCTCGAGGAGATTGTCTGCACACGAGCCGGACGGCAGGCGCTGGCGTCAGCGCACGCCCCGCCACATGTGCCGGTCTACGTCGTCGATGACCGGTCGATGAGCCGACTCACCCAGGTCGAAACACACCAGGGTGTCGTGGCGACAGTCCGCATAGGTGACAATGACCTGGTTGCGCTGCCCGACAAAGTCACACGCGCTGTCCTGCTGGACGGAGTTCAGGATCCGGGAAATGTCGGGACGGTCATCCGCTCAGCCGCGTGGTTCGGCGTTGACTGCGTCATCGCCGGTGAGGGGACGGCGGACTTCTACAACCCCAAGACGCTGCGCTCGGGGATGGGCGGGCATTGGTCTGTTGCGCTGTTTCGGCATCCGGATCTGTCGCAGGTCGTGGATATGCTGAAGGAGGGCGGCTTTCTGGTGGCCGTAGCGCGGGCCGACGGCAGCGAACACGTTGATGCGACCCGTGAGCGGATCGCGCTTGTGCTCGGCAGCGAAGCGCACGGCGTTGCGGACAGAATCCAGCGCCGCGCTGACGCGGCCGTCGCTATTCCGTCGCCGCTCCGGGAGGGCCATCCCGGTGTTGATTCGCTGAATGTTGCCGTGGCCGCAGGAATCCTCATGGACCGACTGTTCGGCGGCCGCTAAACCAGCCACACGGGCGCCCGCGATCGTGTATATTGCACGATCACGCCGATCCCACTTCTTACAGCCCATCTATGGAACTCCCCTCCATCCAGGGCCTCTCGATCGAGGCCGGTGTACTCACCATGGAGAAGCGTGCGCCCGTGGGGGAGCGGCGCGCGGCACTCTCGATTGGTGTTCCGCGGGAGGTTTCGAACGAAGAGCGACGCGTGTCGCTTTCGCCAAGCGGCGTAGCCACGCTTGTTGCCAATGGCCACCGCGTCGTCGTTGAGCACAATGCCGGACAGCAGGCGCACTTCGCTGACAACGAGTATTCGGAGGCCGGTGCAGAAATCGTCGATGACGCGGAATCCATCTACCAGCGATGCCAGCTCATCGTAAAAGTCGGGCCGCCCTCAACGGAGGAGCTTCCGTATCTGCGTGAACGGCAGGTGCTGATTTCGGCGCTGCACCTTGGCGGGACCTCTGCTTCGTTCCTGAAGCGCCTGATGGACCTGGGTATCACCGGGATTGGCTACGAGTTTATCCGGGACTCTGACGGGACGCTTCCCATCGTGCGCATGATGCACGAGATCATGGGTTCGATGGCGGTCCAGATCGCCGCCCGATATCTCGAAAGCGGCGAAGGCGGCAAAGGCGTAATGCTTGGTGGCATTTCGGGCGTACCGCCGTCCAACGTGGTCATCCTGGGCGCCGGCGTTGTGGGTGAGTGGGCCGCGCGCACCGCGCTTGGGTTCGGCGCGCACGTCGTTGTACTCGACACCGACCTTGGTGCGCTCAGGAAGCTTGAGCATTACCTCGATCGCGGTATCACAACCGCCATGGCAACCGACCAGTACATCCGGTCGGCCGTGCTTTCAGCGGATGTGATTATCGGTGCGGCGATGTCGGCCGGTCAGCGCTCGCCCGTCCTTGTCACGGAGGAGATGGTCGCGGGCATGCGGCCGGGTGCGGTCATCGTGGATGCCATGATCGACCAGGGTGGCTGTGTTGAGACAAGCCGGCCAACGACGCATTCTCATCCGACATTCAGGGTGCACGACGTAATCCATTACTGCGTACCGAACATGCCGTCAAATGCCGCCCGCACGGCGACCTACTCGCTTTCCAACGTGCTCGTCCCGTACCTGCTTAGTATTGGAGACGTGGCGTCAATAAACGACGCTCTTTGGAGCAACGTTGGCCTCCGCAGCGGTGCCTACGTTTACCGCCGGCACCTGACGAAGAAGAGCCTCGCGTCAATGTTCGGCATGCCGCATCGGGATATCGAACTGCTGATAGCATCCGGAATCTGATCCATGTCGTCCGAAACCGCGCCGCCCGTTATTCGCGCCCCACGTGGGCTGCAGCGCTCGTGCAAAGGTTGGCACCAGGAGGCCGCCCTGCGCATGCTCATGAACAACCTGGATCCGGATGTCGCCGAGGCACCCGAGGAGCTTATTGTGTACGGCGGCGGGGGAAAGGCCGCACGTAGCTGGGAGGCGTTCCACCGGATTGTTGCAACACTGCGGCGACTCGAAGATGACGAAACGCTGCTTGTCCAGAGCGGCAAGCCAGTTGGTGTGTTCAAGACCCACGACCAGGCGCCGCGCGTGCTTATCGCCAACGCTCACCTCGTCCCCCGTTGGGCAACGGCCAGCGAGTTCAGCCGGCTCGACGCGCTTGGCCTGACGATGTACGGGCAGATGACGGCCGGCTCGTGGATCTATATCGGTAGCCAGGGAATCCTCCAGGGCACCTACGAAACGTTCGCTGAGTGCGCGCGTCGGGACTTCGGAGGCTCGCTCGAGCGCCGACTTGTTGTCACAGCCGGGCTTGGCGGAATGGGAGGTGCGCAGCCCCTTGCGGCGACGATGAACGGTGCGGTGTGCCTCGCGGTTGAAGTAGACCCGGAGCGCATTCGCCGCCGCGTTGACACCGGGTATTGCGACCGATCCTGCTCGGACCTTGACGAGGCACTCGCGTTGATCGACGATGCCCGATCCAAGGGCGAGGCGCTGTCTATAGCGCTCGAAGGAAACATCGCGGAGGTTCTACCCGCGCTTGTCTCGCGCGACGTGGTACCCGACGTACTTACCGATCAGACCTCCGCGCACGATCTCGAACGAGGTTACATCCCGATCGGGCACAGCGTTGATTCGGCCGCCGCATTCCGAAAGACAGATCCGGCCGGCTACGAATCAGCCGTGCTTGACGCCATGCAGATTCACGTTCGTGCGATGCTCGAGCTGAAGTCGCGTGGCGCGGTGACGTTCGACTACGGCAACAACCTTCGCGGACAGGTATCCGATCGTCGGGGAATGTCAGAGGCGTTCGACATTCCGGGGTTTGTACCGGAATTCATCCGGCCGCTTTTCTGTAAGGGCTCAGGGCCGTTCCGTTGGGCCGCGTTGTCGGGCGATCCCGACGACATTCGGGTCACCGACGAGGCGTTGCTGGAGACGTTTCCCGGCAAGGCACACCTGCACAGGTGGATCGCCAAAGCGAGGGAGAAGGTGCAGTTTCAGGGACTGCCGGCACGCATCTGCTGGCTTGAGTACGGGGAGCGCGCAGAGATGGGCGACCGCTTCAACTGGCTTGTCCAAACCGGGAGGGTCAAAGCACCAATCGTGATTGGTCGTGATCACCTTGATGCCGGGTCTGTTGCGTCGCCGAACCGTGAGACCGAGGGCATGAAGGACGGGTCGGATGCCATCGCCGATTGGCCTCTGCTCAACGCGATGCTGAATACGGCGTGTGGCGCGAGTTGGGTCTCGCTCCATCATGGCGGAGGCGTCGGCATTGGGTATAGTATCCACTCGGGGATGGTCGTGGTCGCCGACGGTACCGAACAGGGCGCCGCGCGTCTGCGCCGTGTGTTGACGGCAGACCCCGGGACGGGCGTTATGCGTCATGCTGACGCCGGATACGATGTTGCTATCGATACCGCACGCGAACGGGGCGTGGACCTTCCGTCGATCTAGCCATGGTACACATCCGCGTTGAATCGCTTTTCGCCGATCTGGCGCGGTCGGTCGACGAACTCGAACGGGACAACAGTCGCGTTGCGGCCTCTCGCGCTGTTGTTGACGCAGCGCTTGGTGACGGGGCGTCCTACTACGGCATCAATACCGGCTTCGGGGCGCTTGCAGGTAAACGGGTAGAGCCCGATCGGCTTGCGACCTTGCAGAAGAACCTGCTGCTGAGTCATGCCGTCGGGGTGGGCGAGCCGATTCCGAAGTCAATCGCGCGCCTGATGGTACAACTCAAGATCCACGCACTTGGTCTTGGTTACTCGGGCGTCTCTCTTGAAACATTTGACCGGCTCGTGTCGCTTGCTCGGCTTGACCTCGTGCCGGTGATCCCGTCGCGCGGGAGTGTTGGCGCGTCGGGTGACCTGGCGCCGCTGGCGCACATGGCACTTCCGTTGATCGGATTTGGCTCATTCTGGAATGCTGAAGGTTCAGCAGCACTCCCCGTTGCGGATGTGTTGCGGCAACATGCGCTGGAACCCATTGACCTGCAGCCAAAAGACGGACTGTCGCTGATTAATGGGACACAGATGATGGCGGCGTACGGTGCCTATGTGCTGAACAAGGCACTGGACCTGCGACGACTCGCGGATGTCACAGCGGCGATGAGCCTCGAGGCGCTGCAGGGCAGCATCCGGCCGTTTGACGCCCGCATTCATGAAATTCGTCCGCACGCTGGCCAGCGTGCGGTTGCCGCCAACGTGCGCTCGATGTTGGTTGACAGCGAGATTCTGGAGTCGCATCGGCACTGCGGCAAGGTGCAGGATCCGTACTCGCTGCGTTGTGTCCCGCAGGTACACGGCGCATCGCGCGATGCGCTCGACTATGCTGTCGGAGTGGTTGAGACGGAGATGAACGCGGTGACCGACAACCCGCTTGTCTTCGACGACGGGAGTATCATTTCGGGCGGCAATTTCCACGGACAGCCGCTTGCACTGGCGCTTGATTTTGCCGCCATTGCACTGGCCGAGCTTGCCAGCATCGCTGAACGCCGTATCTACCTGCTACTGGCCGGGCACGACGGACTGCCCTCTCTGCTAATGCGCGAAACGGGGATCAACTCCGGATTCATGATTCCCCAGTACACCGCGGCGGCCTTGGTCTCGGAGAACAAAGTGCTCTGTCATCCGGCAAGTGTTGATTCGATCCCGACAAGCCAGGGGCAGGAAGACCACGTCAGTATGGGTTCGGTCAGCGCGCTTAAACTTGCCCAGGTCTTTTCCAACGTGCAGTCCGTTCTCGCAATCGAATTGATTACGGCAGCGCAGGCGCTCGACTACCGAACGCCGCTACGGCCCGGACGCGGTATCGAGATGGCGCACGAAGTGATCCGTTCGGTGATTCCGCATCGAGAACACGACTACTTCTTTCAGGAGGACCTGATTCCAGCCGTTGCGCTTGTACAGTCGGCGGGCGTCGTTGAGCGCTTGATTGCCGAAGGGCTTGAATTGGCCTGATATGCCTGTCCTCCACAATATCTCAGAGCTGATTCCTTGCAGCACTGGCCTCCCGCGCGGCGAAACGGGACGCATTTTGGATGCAGCCCTCGCGTGGCAATCCGACAGAATTGCGTGGCTCGGTCCGGCGTCTGAGCTGCCATCCGATTTTGCGAATGAAGATGTTGTTGATGCCGGCGGCTGCATCGTGGTCCCGGGCCTTGTCGATGCGCACACGCATCTCTGTTTTGGGGGCTGGCGCGCCGACGAATTCGAGATGCGCTGTCGCGGGGTGCATTATCTGGATATCGCGCGTGCCGGCGGTGGCATCATGCGAACGGTCGAGCAGACGCGCGCACTCGACGAGGACGCACTCTTCGAGCAGGCGCGCTCGCGGCTTGCATATCTGACAACACTCGGCGTTACGACGGTTGAGTGCAAGAGTGGCTACGGACTCACCCTGCATGACGAACTGAAGATCTTGCGCGTGTATGCCAGGCTGAAAGCGCTTGGGGCTGCTCGGATTGTCTCGACGTTTCTCGGCGCGCATGTAGTTCCACGAGAGTTCCGCGATCGCCGCGAGGACTACGTTGATCTTGTGTGTCTCGAGATGCTTCCGGCCGTGGCATCCGAGGAGCTGGCTAGCTACTGTGACGTATTTGTCGAGGAGGGTGCATTCACAGAGGACGAAGCTCGCCGCATTCTTGGTACGGCCGCGTCGCTTGGTCTCGGTTCAAAACTGCACGTCGACCAGCTCAGCGACGTTGGTGGTGCGGCGCTCGCCGCGGAGCTGAACGCGGTGTCGGCTGACCATCTCGAGTACACCGGCCGCGACGGCATCGCGAAGATGGTGGAGGCAGGTGTTGTGCCGGTTACGCTGCCGGTAGCATCGCTCTATCTGCGACAACCGCCGTTGGATGCGCGGCAGTGGATAGACGCCGGGGCCGAGGTCTGTGTGGCGACCGACTTCAATCCGGGGACAGCACCCACCGGCCACCTGCCGCTCGCAATGACACTCGCGTGTACGATGAACAGGATGACACCTGACGAAGCGCTTCTCGGTGCGACGCGCGTTGCCGCCCAGGCCATCGGGCTGGAAGAAGAAGCGGGCTCGTTGGAGGTCGGTCGTCGGGCCGACTTTGTACTTGTGGATACGCCGTCTGTCAACCACTGGCTATACAACTTCGAGCCTAATCGTGCGACGGCAACGTTCATCGGTGGAGCGAGGGTCCATGCCAGGTAGCGGCGGGTACAGGCAGGCGCACAGGGAAGACTTGCATCCGGAGCTTCTGGCGGTCGATGCCCGAAACAGCACGCCGACCAACCCCGAGCGTGGTGACGATCCACGCCTGGGATCGTGGTTTGCTGCTAACGATGTTCTGGCTCCGGGAGGGGTAGCGCTGATCGGCTTTCCATGTGACATCGGTGTAGCGCGCAATGGCGGTCGTCCGGGCGCCGCGCAGGGTCCTGCGGCCATCCGGCGAGCGCTGGGTCGCCTTACTCCGGATGCGCGAAATGCAGGGCCGTTTGTCTCTCTGCTTGAGCGGAGCGTTGATCTTGGTGACATCGTGGCGCCGCGTGGTATGCCCGATGGACATGACGATTCTGATGCCGACGCCGATGTATTGCTTCTCCTGCAACGTCGCCTCGGTCGTGTTGTCGAAGCCGTACTCCGTGCCGGCGGCATACCCGTTGTCCTTGGCGGCGGACACGAAACGGCGTTTGGTCATTATCTCGGATCTCGTGCTGTGTTCGACCAAATCACGATCATCAATTGGGATGCCCATCCCGATGTACGGCCGCTTTTGGGAGGGCTCGGTCATTCGGGCTCGCCCTTTCGGCAGGCGCTTGAGTTGGATTTCCCGCACCGCCTGCACTATGTCGTGGCGGGCCTGCAGCCGCGGGCTGTTTCAACAGCGCACGTGCGGTACGTGAATTCACGTGGCCGCTGTTTCTTTGCGGAGGAGCTCGACGCCACCGTTGTTGATGCGATTTACGAGGCTACAGATAGGCCTGTCCAGGTGTCTTTTGACCTCGATGCCGTTGATGGTTCTGAGGCGCCTGGCGTCAGCGCCCCTTCCGTCGGCGGATTGTCGTCTCGGGACTGGATGCACCTTGCTGAAAAGGCCGGGCGGTGCCAGAACGTAAAGTCGATTGATGTCGTTGAGCTAAATCCGCGGTTTGATACAGACGGACGAACAGCCCGCTTGGCTGCCGGCACCGTGTGGTCATTCATGAGTGGCCTGGCCCGGCGTCATCCCGATACAACTTCCCATCGTCTTTCTGAGACAACCTAACTGCGCGGCGTGTCGATGATTCAGGTTTTTACAACCGGTGGAACGATTGACAAGGTTTACTTTGACGCAAAGAGCGACTACCAGGTTGGTCCGCCAGAGATAGAGCATATCCTCGCCGGCGTAAACGCAGCGCCCAGGGTTGTTATAGAAACCTTGATGCGCAAAGACTCGCTCGACATGACGGATGAGGACCGCGCTATCATACGCAGCGCGGTTGCCGCATCCACCGCGTCGCGGGTGCTCATCACGCACGGTACTGATACAATGGTGGAGACCGGCCAAGCGTTGCGCGAGATCGAAGGCAAGACGATCGTCCTGGTCGGGTCACTGAGCCCGGCGCGATTTCGTGGCAGTGACGCGGAGTTCAATATCGGATTTGCGCTTGCGGCCGTCCAGCTATTGCCGGCAGGCGTGTACGTCGCGATGAATGGCCGTGTCTTCGATATAGAGAGCGTCCGCAAGAATCGCGCGGCGAATCGGTTCGAGCCCGTTTCGGCCCGGTTGGAGGGTGAGGACTGACGTGACGCGGCGATTTGCGCTTGTCCGAATGGCCCGGCCCGGTAATCTGCTTGTGGTTGCCGCCGGAGTCGTTGTGGGTGCGTGGCTTGTGCCGGAATCACCGCTGATGCCGGGTTCCAGCGTTCTGTTTGCCGCGTGTGCCGCGGCGCTTGTGGCAGCGGCAGCCAATATCCACAACGATGTTGTCGATCGTGGTATTGATGCGATCAACAGGCCCGACCGGCCCCTGCCTGCGGGCCACACCACAATCCGTAAGTCCTGGGTTGCCATTCTCGCGACCGTGGTTGGTGCGGTTGTGATCGCGGCGACCATTTCAACGCTGCACGTTGCGCTCGTCGTTGTCATCGCGGGACTCCTGGCTGGCTACAACATGGTTCTGAAACATCTTCCGCTCATCGGCAATGTGATCGTCGGTGTCGTTGTATCGACCACGATCGTATTCGGAGCGCTCGCCCCCGCACCAAACGTTGTAGAAGTCGGTACCCACATCACCGCAGGAGTCCTCGTCGCTGTCCTGTTCGCTTTCTTGCTTACCGTTGCGAGAGAGGTGGTCAAAGACCTTCAGGATTTCAGGGGTGATGCTGCCCACGAATCCAGATCACTTCCGCATACTGCCGGCATCCGGAATACACAGCGAATTGCATGGGGCATTGTCGCCGTTGCCGTGTGCATCGTGCCGCTTCCGTACGTCTATCTCGGTTTCCCTGGATTGTACCTGGTGGTCGTATTTCCGGCGGCGTGTTTCCTGCTCGTTGTGCTTGTCACGCTCGCGCGGGATAGTGACGAGGCAGGTCAAGTTCACGGTTACGGGCGTGCGAGCACGATGCTGAAGCTGTCGATGGTCTTCGGACTTGCTGCGCTCGCTTTGTCGTCCCCATCATTGTAGCTAGCCGTTCACGCCTGACAGATGGACAGTTCAGATCACAGAACAGGAGGCGTCGTTTCGGCGGTGGATCAGGTAAAGCGGCATCGCGACCGCGTGGCCGTGTTCATTGAGGGTCTCTTCTCCTTCGAACTCGGATACGAGCTTGCCATCGAGCGGGGTGTGCGCCGCGGTGAGACGCTGACGTCGGTGCGAATCGGTGAGCTCATCGCGGAGGATCAGCGCCGCACAGCCATGGCGCGAGCCTTCCACTTCCTGGCGTATCGAACGCGAACTGAGAATGAGGTGCGGAAAAAGCTCAGCGGACTCAAGTATGAACTCGCGGTTGTCGACGAAGTCATCGCGAACCTGCACCGGCTCGGGTACCTCGACGACGAGGCGTTCTCCGAGCAATTCGCACGTTCGCGAATCCGCAACAAGGCGCATGGCCCGAGACGCGTCCGCATGGACCTTATCCGTCTTGGCGTTGATGCTGAACTGGTCGATGCGTCAGTAGCTTCGGCATGTGACAGCGAAGCCGTTCGGGATGCAGCGACGCGGGCGGGGCGAAAGTATTGGTCCCGCGCCCTGCGTGAGCCTGATGTCCGCAAGCGACGGTGGAAATTCGTTCAGTATCTTGTACGCCGCGGCTTTGACAGCGGTCTTGCGGGCGACGTTTATTCCGAGTTGGCGGCTGAGGTTGGTTTGTAGCGCGAGTAGCGGGCGGAGCCTTGTGCCGGCGCCCGGCGCGTGCAGGTAGGTGTGTCGCCACAGTCGGGGACTAATGTCGGACTTTGATGGGATAATGCCGGACTTTGATCTGGACTACTGATTGTGACTGACGCAGAACAGAAAAATAGCGGCCGACCCCGGTTGCGATGGCTCGGGGCCATCCCCGGGTCCGACTGGATTCTGTTCGCTGTCGCGGTCTTTTGCGCCGGCGTGTACCTCTGGGGGCAGCCGCGTGTCAATCCCGAGAGCCTCGCTCGCCTGCGTGTGTCGACGCCGCAGGCCATTGCGACCGCAACCGCCGTGCTTGCCGAAAACGGTGTTGACGTGAGCGGATTGAGGGCAACCGTTTCGCGTCGCCGCAACGCCGCGCTCCTCGCCGAGATACAGGAGGGTGAGGGGCGGCGCACGCTGATGCGTCAGAATCCGGATAGCCTTCGGGACCACCTTCCGACGCACTTCTTGTCGGTGCGGTTTACGCCGCAGGAGGGTTCAATTGACGGTCCTGCGGTGGAGGTCTGGCTGACGGGCGGTGGGAAGCCATGGCGCATGCGGGTACCACAATCCGGCTTTGAAGATGTGATTGTGCGTGGACAGGCAATGAATGCTGATGCCATCGCCGCGGTCGCCAATATTCCGCGCTACGCGTTGTTGGCTGAGAACGACAACAACACCGTCCTCGCCGACACCACGCTTGCGCGTCGTCTGGTGTTCTTTCAGCGAATCGGGTTGCCGTCCCAGGCAGACAGCACGCGGCCTCCGCCGCCAAGGGAAGGCACCCGCTTCGGTATCGGTGCGTCGGGACCCGTTGTGCTGGGTACCGATGCGGCGGTTGCGATCGCCAGGTTGCACGCGAATCGATACAACCTTTCGGGCTGGAATCTGGAAGTTGATTCCGTGTGGGTACCACCCGGAGAGCGCACGGCGCGAGTCCGTTTGGCGGCCACGGGAGACTGGGGAATCCGCAACGAGACCGAGATTGCAGTCACGCCGACCGGGTTCCTCGCTGAGCTTCGCACCGAACTCGACACAGATCGGGAAGACACCGCGTCGAGCTTAAACGTGGTGGCCGTGATTCTGGCCGTCGCAACGTTCCTGATACTCGGGATCGTTTTGCTGGTGACGTTCTTCCGTCGACTCCTTGCACGCTCCATCGATGTCAAGGCAGCATTGATTGATGGTCTTGCTTTCAGTCTGATGTTCGTTTCGTTCATCGTGACGGCGCGAGATGTACTTGATAGCGGGTCGTCCATTTGGATCAGGCTGCTGGGGATTGCCGCTGCGGTTGTCGCCGGCGGGACAGCCATGTCGCTGTTGGCTTTTCTCATCTCGGGCGCCGCCGACTCCCTGGCACGTCGCGGTTGGGCAGGCAAATTGTTGACCACCAGTCTGCTTCGACAGGGGGCGCTCCTGAATGGCTTTGTGGGTACCGCGCTGCTTCGTGGGCTGGCGTTCGGACTTGTATTCCTTGGCGTGCACACCGCGTTTATGTGGGTGTTCGGAGACTATCCGATTGTCTTTGATGCGCAGTCGTTGGGTGGGGGAATGGTTCGACCGTTCCTCGGCGCCCTGGGTCTCGCAGGGCTTGGTGCGTACGTGTACACACTCATCATCGTGTTGACGGTGGCGTCGCTGCTGTACGGACCACGTCGCAAGAAATGGATACCTATCGTCGGTGTCGCGATTGCGTTCGCGATTTCGTCTGTTTCGCCGGTTGCGTTTGACAACGCCTGGCTGGGTTGGCTCTCATCACTCGGCGTCGGTAGCGTCGCGGCGTTCGCGTTCTGGCGCTATGACGCGCTTACAGTTTTTGCCGCGTTATCCAGTTCCGCGCTCGTGTGGCATCTGCAGGATGGATGGCTCATGCGCGGCTCGCCGGTGTGGGTCGACCTCGTGATCGCCGGCGTCTTCTTTCTCGTCGTCGTGGTTGTTGCGGTTGTCGGAGTCGCGCGAGGACGTAGCGTGCCGGGTGTCGACGAGTACGTCCCGTCGTACATCCGCGAGTTGCGACAGCAGGAGCGCATGCATCGGGAATTGGAGATCGCGCATCAGGTGCAGGAGTCGTTTCTCCCACACGAAATGCCCGATGTCGATCACCTGGATATCGCCGCGACCTGTATCGCCGCAGAAGAAGTGGGCGGCGACTACTACGATCTCGTTCGGTTAGACGAAGACCACCTGGCCCTGGCGATCGGAGACGTGAGTGGTAAGGGGATTCAGGCGGCGTTCTTCATGACGTTGACGAAGGGGTTCTTGCGTTCCCTCTGCCGCGAGCAGTCCTCCCCGGCCGAGGTGCTTCGCCGAATGAACCGCCTGTTCATCGAGAGCGCCCCGCGCGGCGTCTTTATTTCGATTGTATACGGGATAATCAACGTGAGAACCGGCGAGTTTACGTTTGCCCGCGCAGGGCACAATCCGGTGATCCTGCGTCGGTCAGATGGCGAGTCACATCATCTCCAGCCAAACGGCATCGGGATCGGACTTGACCGCGGAATCGGGTTTGACAATGTCATGGAGGAGTCGCTCGTTCAACTGCGTTCAGGAGACACGCTCGTCTTTTATACCGACGGCTTTTCAGAAGCACGGAACGCGAAACATGAAGAGTATGGTGACCGCCGACTCCTTGAGCGCGTTGCGTCGGCGGCCGCAGACAGTGCGCACGCGCTGCTCGACGAGGTGTACACCGACGTTGACCGTTTCGTGGCAGGTGCTGAACGGCACGATGACATGACAATGTTGGTCGTGCGATTTACAGGCCGTCAAGCCGCGGCCGGGCACTAGTGATGATGGAATCAACACCAACACCTCGGTCCGACGCAGATCGCATCGCTGAGGCGGTGACGCACATTCGCGAACGGATGACTTCGGCGCCGCGTCTCGCGTTGATCCTTGGATCCGGACTTGGACAGGTGGCGGATGAACTCGACGACAGAGTTGTGTTATCGACAGCCGATATCCCACACTACCCCGCGTCAACGGTTGAGGGGCACGCGGGGCAACTGGTGCTGGGCCGGCTGGATGGGCAGGACGTGGCGGTTCTCAGAGGGCGCGTTCACGCGTATGAAGGGTTACACCCGCGACAGGTAACGTTTCCGATTCGACTCCTGCATGCAATAGGTGTTGAGCGACTTATTGTTACAAATGCCGCTGGTGGAATCAACCCGACGTTCGAGCCGGGGACACTGATGTTCATCGAGGATCACATCAACCATGCGTTCTTGAACCCGTTGGCGGGCCCGAACGACGGCGACGGGCCACGCTTTCCAGACATGTCAGCACCCTACGATCTGAAGTGGTTGGAGGAATCTGAACAAGCGGCACTTCAACTCGGCATTGCAACGAGACGCGGCGTTTATCTGTGGACACTTGGCCCGAGTTATGAGACAAAAGCCGAGGTGCGTGCCTTTGCGCGGCTCGGAGCCGACGCGGTAGGAATGAGCACAGTGCCTGAGGTGATTCAGGCCGTCTATCTTGGGATGCGAGTGCTGGGGATATCAACAATCACGAACTTCGCGGCCGGACTCAGCGATGAGCCGCTTGCACACGACGATGTCATGCGTGTTGGCGCACGTGTGCGAACTCAGCTTGCGAGTCTTGTCAAAGCCATCGCCAGAAGCAGCCGCTGAAAGCGTGCAATATGGTGACTTGTGTCACCAGAACGAGTGGCTGTCGGCGCGTAACGGAAGCGTCGTGTTTTGGTATTCTTGCCATGCTTGTTTAACATATCGACCTCGAATCCAAGGCGATACTCTCTGGACGCCGAGCAGCGCATTGAAGTCGTCAAGTTGGAACCAGCACTATTCCG
>JAUIJQ010000016.1 GCA_030431165.1 Rhodothermia bacterium
GTGGGCAACGAGATGGATGGTCTTCGCCTCGGTACGCAACGCAACGTCTTTGAGGAACTGCTTGATGTGTGGCGTTGACCACTTGATCGTCGTCTCGTCAGCACTGTATCCCCTGAGCGAACCCCGGGACGGCCAGCTATAGAAGATGGGCGCCCCCGTGAAACCGAGGTCGTAGCTCATCTGGGCAGTACGCCGGGCGGCAGCGGCAAACGAAACGTTATAACCGTGAACAAACACAAGCACCTCCGCGCTGTCGCGGGCTGCCGCTTTCGCCGACACGCGTGCAAAAAACTCGTTATCAGAAATGCGGTCTACCCGAAGCACCGCGACATGTCGCGCAGGGTCTTCGCGGAACTGAAACCGCAACACCGACGGGCGCTCCAGTTCGCCCAGCCTGTGGTCACGCGGAATGCTCACATCAACGGTTCCGTACGTCACTTCGCTGCCGCGAGAAACGCCGTATCGTTTGTTCGGGTCGTCATCGCCCGTGTCGTCACGATCAGTTCCATAGAACACCTTGACCACCGCGTAGCCCGGCTCGTTCCCGCGGCCATCAAGTAGAATGGGGCCGTCGTTCGGCTCCCCCGTTTCGTCGGGCTCATCAATGGTGCCGTTTGGAGGCGCGCTGGTACCTGGGCCACCGGGCGCCGTTGTACGACAGCCGGTCACGGCACCGATAATCAGAACGGTCATGGCGACGAGCAGTCGCCGGTCTAGTTTGCTGGCACGCATGGTATTGCCTCGAGCGTTCATACAGCCTGAGTGGTGTAGAGGCTCGGTCGTGATGTGACGTTATGATGTGCCGAGCAGAAGCCTGCGACAATCGTCGGCAGGAACTCCCTGCTCAATCCACTAACGAAGCATACCGCGAAAATAGTATGAAGCCCCCAAAGCCTCCACCCTGGGCAACACGCGTCGCGACGATGCCGGCCTCCAATCATCCGGCAATGACGAACGTACCGGCAAAGCTCGAATCGGCCGTTTCAACACGATAAAGGTAGATCCCGGGAGGCAGGCGGTGCACTTCGAACGCCACGTTGTGCCTGCCAACAGCAAGCACACCGTCATGCGCCATGGCCACCTCGCGCCCCACCACGTCGTAGACGGCGATACGTACCGGACTCGCACGCGCGACATCAAGTTGAAACGTCGCCTTGGTAACAACCGGACTGGGAAAAACCGACAAGGCGCGAACAATCGCATCAGATTCGGCTACGCCCGTTGACGTATTCCGTGCCGTTACAGAGACTACGCCGGACTGCGCGACATCGCCATCCTCGTCAATCGCCACAACGTGTAACTCGACGGACCCCGGCGCAGACGGCGTCCACGACGCAGACCAGCCATCAGAGCCGTTGTTGTCCTGGCCGACAAGAAACGTGTTCGCGTAGAACCGTACTGACGCAACCGCGGCATCAGCAACCGTCACGTTGGCGTTGATCGTCGCCGGCACGCCGACATCAACCTGTGCCTGCGAGGACGGACTCGCGATCGCTACCGACGGAGCGCTCGACATGCGAGACGGGCTCTGATTCTTCCACAGATAGATGTGATCTTCGGCATTGCCGTCAGCGGTAAAGTCAACGTCGCCGTCACCATCGATGTCAATCGGATTGAGTCTGGCCGAAACGCCAACGTTTGTGGCCAGTTCGGAACGGCTAAAACTCGCGCCGTCTATGCCATTACTTCGGTAGACAAGGATGTTCGATCCGGAGTCGCCAAACCCGTTTGACGTCCCCATTTCGCCCGTCATAATATCGGTTCGTCCGTCGCCCTGCAGATCGCCAACCCAGGCATTCTCCGGCCCATCCAGGTTCGAAGCGAGCGTCGTGACCGACCACGACCCTGCTTTTTCGATCGGTGCCGCAGCCCACATCAGCTTGCCGGGTGAGTCAAAGCCCTGGGCACCAACCACGTCAAGCCGCCGATCGTGGTTTACGTCGAACACCGCTACGTTCTGTACGGCATCCGAAAAGACAGTGCGCGCCGTCCAGTTCGCTGACTGCGGATTCTGGTTTTCATACCACTTGTTTGAAATGACGATATCTACGTCACCGTCGCTGTCGAGGTCACCGGCCGCCAATCCGACGTAGGGATCGTTTGTGAGGCTGAGGATCGTCGTTGACGGCCAGTTACCGTTCTTCGGATCGGCCGGTCGATCATACCAGACCACGCCATCCGCGGCGACATAGAGCGCCACAAATTCATCCACACCGTCACCATCGACATCTGCGGCAATCAGGTCGTGGTTGAACCCAAGCGTTGTGGCCGGATCGATCGTGTGATACTGCCACTGCTGCGTTACCGAGCCGGGCCCCGGATTTTCCCACCACACCAGGCTCGACAGGTAGAGGGCGGCTACAATATCATTATCACCGTCGCCATCAACGTCGAGGATGAGGCCGCCGTTACCACCAACATTGTCGGTTGCATCGACATCGTGGGCTGTCCATGATGGCGCCTCGTACCAGTTCAGCGCACCGCCGCCACCGGCAACTACGTCAACGAGGCCGTCACCATCGATGTCGCCAGCCGCCGACCATCCCGGTCGGCCATTGCCGCCATAAGATCCGTCTATGACGACAAGGTCGAAGTCAATGGACTGGGCTTGCGTCGGCGATGTGGTTGCCGACAAGCAGACTACAAGTGCGACCAGGCCGGCAAACGGAGCCGGTCTACGGAGGGTCGAATTCATGGGACGAGTACTAACGTGGTGGGAAGTCGTACTAACGTCCCTATCGTCCGTCTGATTCCGACCCGTAATGAACGGACCGAAAGCCCCGCTGCGGCGTGGTCAAGCCCGCGGTCAAGCCCGTGGTCAAGTACGGTCTAATGCTGAATCGGGTCTTCGTGATTCGGCAGGTTGTGGTGTGGCGATGGGTTCTCCTGCGACAGCGGACAGCGCCACGACCCACCCGGGCTGCAGTAAACGATCTCCGCCCACGTTGATCGGTCAATCGTGGCCGTAACGACACAATTATCGACGCACGGGGTCGGCACGCCGGCGTTTGATTCACCGGATGATCGCTGCGCCATTACGACGCCGGCAACCATCGCGAGCACAAGAGGGATGACCTTGGCTCCGATCGTCATTCTGCTTCCACGTGCGCTGGCTTTGATTCGCTTTGAAACTGTCATTGCTTGAGGTTCTGGTGCTTGTTCGGATGTTTCCTGGAGGCGTGTGCCGCCTGAAAGACACGCGCGCCTGCCGCGGCATAACCCGTTCGCCAGATTAGTATTCCTGTAGCTACATGTATTGACTTGACTCATACAATACATTAACTTGGCTTTGTAGCACGCCGCAAGACGGCGCAGCAAGACGTCGCTGCGCAACAACACGACCGCACCACGACCAAGCACGATCCCACAACCACCCGAACCTACCCAGACTCGACCGACGTGGCCTCCGATACTACCGACACTGACGTAACCGCTGCCATAAAGAGTGGTCGACCGCGTCACCAACAGGTCTCAGACTGGCTGCTCCGACAGATCCGCGGCGGGATACTCGCACCACACGACCGCCTTCCATCCGAACATGAGCTCACGAAACTGTTCGGCGTGAGCCGGGTCACCGTGCGCCGTGCACTTGCCACGCTGGAGAAAGAGGATCTCATCTATCGACACCAGGGACTCGGATCTTTCGTTGCGCCCGCCAAGCTACCGCAGGGCCTTGTCCGCCTGACCGACTTTACACAGGACATGCAACGCGCGGGTCTGTCAGCAACCAGCCGGGTGCTGCAACGGGAGCCGGAATCAGCAGCGGGTCACGTAGCACGGGCACTCGAAATCGAGGTAGGAGACCCTGTATTTCGGATTGACCGGCTTCGACTTGGCGACGGAAAGGTCATCGCCTTTGATCGAACGTGGCTCCCTCCTTTCTACGCTCAACTGGTCGAGGGCCACGATCTTGCTGAATGCACGATTTTCTCGATCCTCGAAAAGCGATATGAGATCCCCGTGCGGCGCGGCAAGTACCGAATTGAAGCCGTCGTCGCCGACAAAGAGATTGCCGAGATCCTCGAAGTAAAGGTTGGCGCGCCTCTCCTGCGCATCGTACGTCTGAGCTACACGATCGGCGACCGCATCGTGTACTATCAGTCGCGCTACTACCGGTCAGACCGCGTTGCACTTGAGCTGGAACTCGAGCGCGACGGCGCGTCGGGCGACGGCGACCGCCAGGGCATGCCGCTACGCGAACTTGCGCCCGTCTTCCGATAGATCTTCGCTGAAAACGTCTGCAAGTCCGCGCCGGAACGCGAATCAATGTGCGCATCGGTCCGTACGATCGATCGATGGACAACAGCGCAAATACCAGGGGGCCCGATGCGGTCAAAAGCAAGCTGCTGGCCGCCGCCTCTGCTTGCCTTGCCACCTCCCCTACGGACCGGCAGACTCACCGCGCAACGCTTGAGACACGCGTCCTTACTCATGCGGGCTGCGGTGCCGACGAGCTCACCAATTCGTTCGGGTCGATCACCGAACTGATGGACGCATGGTTCTGCGAGCGTCTCGCAGAAACACAGGATCAGGTGAACGCGATTGAGGAGCAATCCGGTTCAACCTTTGGTGAACGCATCGAAGCGCTGACGTTCATCCTGCTTGACAGCCTCGAGCCATTTCCTGGTGTAGACCACGTCCTGTTTCGGCGATACGCCGCACCGCTTCGCAGCCACTTTCGAGATCAGCTTGGCAAATCGGTCGAAGCGGCTACCACGGCTCGAGACGTGCCGGCGGTCAACCTGCTTGTGGTCGATTCCGCCGCGTCGCGATGGGTACTCGCTGAGACGATCATACGGCTTGTCGAAGAATCACTTGCCGACGATACCGCTGATCGCTCGCGCTCAGCCGCCCTGGTTGACCGTTCACTGGCTGTCGTCACAGCCGTCGCAACAGATCCCGTCGCGCAGCGCGTGACCGATCTCGTTCGCTACGCGTGGGAAGCTGACTACCTCCCCTTCCGCCGCTTCATGTCTTCCGGGTCAGCAGACGAGACAGACGAGGCATACCAGGCAGACGATACAGACGACACAGGCGAGACTGACGCCGAGGGAGACGATTCATCCGATGTCTGACGGCGCGACGGGAAACGACGACATCCCCTCGTCTCGGATGGCCCGCGGCAAGATTGCCGCCCGAACGGGTCTCAAGATGGGAGGAAACTACGCGCGATACCTCGCACGGCGCTCGGTCGGCGGTGATGCGGATGCCGCCCGCAGCAAGCTCCACACCAGCAACGCGCGCGATCTTTTTTCCGAGCTTGCGAAACTCCGCGGCACCGCACTCAAACTGGCTCAGGGTATGAGCGTCGATCCCGCGTTCTTTCCCGAGGAGTTCACCGAGGTTCTTGCACAGGCGCAGTACCAGGTGCCGCCGATGGGCGCTGCACTGGTACGTAGACTTGTGCGACAGCAGCTCGGCGCATACCCCGAAGCTGTGTTTGCTTCGTTCGAGCCTGAAGCCGTTGCCGCGGCTTCATTGGGCCAAGTGCACCGCGCCCGGCTCAAAGACGGACGCGACGTCGCTGTCAAAGTGCAGTACCCGCACGTCCGTGAAAGCATCGACGCAGACCTCTCGATGGCGCGAAAGCTTGCTGAACGTTTTGTCGGTACCGGATCTGTTGATCGCTACCTCGAGGAAGTCCGTGCCCGGCTCCTGGAAGAGACTGACTACCTGCAGGAAGGACGCAACATTGAGTTCTTTGCCGCGCAGTACAACGACGACCGCATCGTAACGCCGCGGTGGATTGAAGCGTACACGACGCAGACCGTACTTACGATGACCTGGGTTGAAGGCGTGCATCTCGACGCCTACCTCGCATCCGAACCGTCACAGGAGAGTCGCGACAGGTACGCCCAAACGCTGTGGGACTTCGTTCATGACCAGGTCGCAGCCGACAACCTGACCGTACACGCAGACGCGCATCCGGGAAACTTCCTCTTTATGCCGGATGGCCGGATCGGCGTGCTCGACTTCGGCTGTGTCAAACGATTTCCACGGGCGTTCCGGGATGACATGATCGGACTGTTCTCAGCGCAGCTTGACGGCGACAGCAAGCGACTTGAGCGACAGTACGAAGCGCTTGACCTGCTTCCGGCGGATTTCAGCGACGAACAGCGTGACTATTTCAGGTCGCTGCTGATGGACATCGGCGAGATAATCGCCACACCGTACCGTTCAGATGTCTACTGGTTCGGATCAACCGAAACCATCGATCGCTTCAGAGCGCTGATGCCGCGACTGACCGGCCGCGAGGCATTCAAGAACCGAAGACCCGTTGGCTCACATCACTTTGTCTACGTCAATCGGCTAGTCTTCGGCATGCTCTCGATGCTTACCGATCTGAAGGCCACAGTTCAGGTTGCGCGCGGTCGCGACCAGCTTCTGCGTGTAATCACGCAGGACTGACTGAGCACGTATTCTAACCTACCTTCTTCCGCGCGAACAGGAGCGCAGTCCTCACCGGAACTGCAGCGAGTACACGTCAGCGTCCTGTAACTCAAGCTGAATGCGGATGTCTCGACCCCGCAACACAGCCAGGTCAGCGCTGCCGTTCCACGTGACGACACGCGCAAGATCGTTCGCGACAATGGGGTCCGCATCGTCGAGGCGGTACCCCGGCACAGGCACACCCATTGCGTCGAGGAGAGCAACCCGAACCTGTCCGCTGGCACTGGTCGCCACGTTTAGAACCAGTTCATCGCCATCAAACGCAAGCGGCTTGGTCGTCATCGTTCCACCATCGTAGTCTCCCCGAACCGACGCGAAGCCGTCAATCCGGGATACGTATCGTCGCCCGCGGACGTAGATCGACATCTCCTCCACACCAGTCGGCACAACGCCGACGGCGGCGTAGTTGGCACGATTCGCCCAGTGCGTCGAATCCAAGCCGGGCGGGATGTACGCCTCCATAAATGTGCGGTCAAACGAATCGCCGCCGCGCGAGGTCATCAACAGAATGTCTGTAGCTGCACCACGGTCAGGTTGGAATCGCGTCGCCAACGCTATGTAGATCTGGGGTGCCCGGAAGTATGGATGCGTCCCGCTTGTATAGAGATGCTCGCCCTCGTCGTTCGGGTTCATGTCAACCGGCTCGCTCCAGTTCACAAAATCCGGCGACGTTGTGCGGCTTATCGTTCGTAATCCGTTGTATCCCTCTCCCGTCCAGGTGCGGAAATAACACACATACTGTTGCTCTGCTTCCGACCAGAAGGAGACGTTCTGGGAATCGAACTCGCCCTGCGTGATCACCGCTTCGTCGACCAGCTTTCTCCAGTTGATGCCATCTGCCGACACAAAGGGAACGAGTCCGGATTTCTCTGTTCCGGCGAGCGCCTTGTATCGCTCGTTCGCGGCGACGCCGGGCCGCGCATCGAGGAACGGTGCAAAGTTGTGACTAAACGGCGCGTTGTCGGCCAGCACCACGTTATTGCGGGAAGTCCCCTCGATATCGAACAAGCCGAGCACCGGACGCCGCCAGTTGATGCCGTCGTCGCTCTCGAAGTACTCGGTGTGTTCGCCGGGTGAACCGTCGTACTCGGAGTGCCCACCGCGGTTATACATCCGGTACAGCGACCCGTCTTTGATGATGGTCGCGTAGTGGCCTGCTGACGGCGGCGTGTCAGACGGCGTCAGCACCGGGCGATGCATTTTCAGGTAGGCGCCATCAAGCTGATCTACGAGATAATCGTCGACAAACAGCTCGAGACGATCGCCGATATCTACAGGGTCGTCAGCACCGGGAACGACACGTGGACTTGTCCCCGAGCCACACGCTGACAACATGACTGCGAGGGCAACGATGGCCGCAGCGCTTGTCCCTGGTCTAGTTCGAAGCGGACTCGATTGCATTTTCGATGCGCGCAAGCTCTACAAATAGATTCTCAAGCGCACCATAATACTCATCGACGTCCATAGACGCTTTCCGCGACTTCAACGAGGCGATGTCAGCATTCAACTCCTCTCGCCTTGCAAGCTGATTTTGGACGGCGCCACGAACGGAGTCCGGCATTGCAGCCGCGATGGCGCCAAGTTCCTGCGACCTGCTACGCAAATAGGTGACCGCTGCCAGACTACCCTCCGCAATCCCATCGATATCCTCCAGCCGCTGCCCCGTCGCATCGCCGGTGTCATCAAGGATGGCGTTCTCCGTGGGCAAATGCCCCTCGTCCACAAACGACTGCGCCGTGCGTCCGGCGGCGTATTGGAAAACCTCGAGGACAGACAAGTCACCATTGCGATCAGCATCTGTCGCCGCACTCGACAATGCTTCGACGAAATACTCCGGAAAGCGCGTCTCATTGCGCTGCGATGGAACACGGGTCGCGGCCGCCACGATACGACCCTCCATCGAGAGCGTCTCAACAAACTGGGCGGACGCCGAGGCCGTATTGAAGACAACAATACGCGCGGCATTCACAGGCGCGAGCAGTTCCGCGTAGTCAAGGTCTGACAGATCGCGTCGTGGAATATTCAGGTAGGATCGTCCGCCATTGGTACTGCCGTGCCCAAACAGGATGACGTAGACGTGATCCGTGGCGCGTACACGCTGGGCCAGTTGCGAAAAAGCAGTGCGCACATTTTCGCCAAGCGCTACATCGTCAACAAACGGCTCGTCGACAACGGACTGCTCACCAAGGACGGCAACGTTTTCAGGCCGGAATCCAAAGCCTTCAACAAATGCGCGCCGCGTCTCGAGCAGGTATCGTTCAAATCGCGCTGACTGATCCGGGCCGCCACCCAGACCAGCAATAATGATCGCGTGCCTGCCATCAGCGTTCGACGCGTCGGATGTCGTCTGCGCCTCCACGCCCGTGGGCAAAAGCGCGATGACGAACATCAGTACGGTTATCAACACAGCGATCGGCACTCGAATCAGCGCTGCAATGCCTGGCGTGATTTTGTGCTGACTCGTCATGCCAACCCCTTCTGTCTGCGATAAAACCACTCGGCGCAGAGCAGGAGAATGGGGAGTATCAGCCACAGCGGCGCGTCCCAGATATACTCGGAGTGATAGACCGACGACGCCGTGCGCCGGCTACGTAGTTGCCCGGGAATTGAACCCGCCGCCGAAGGCTCGTAGAACGCACCACCCGACTCATCCGCAATTGAACGAAGCAGCGTGGTATTGCGGGTTGCGTCGTAGAACTCATTGCGCGGCGGTCGAACGAGAAAAGCTTCACTGGCATCAGCATCGGTCGACGTGCCGTCAACCGATACCCTGATTCGATGCAAGCCCGATTCAGACGGCGTAAACACACCCGAATAGCGTCCGGCATCAAGAAGTTCTTCGCGCAGGACAAGCGCGTGTTCACGCCCCCGCGCATCTTCGATAACAGCACTGAGTGTACGCCCTTCAACAGGTTGGTACGCCCCATCAAAAACATCAACGGCAACTTCAATCAGTTGGCCCTGCTCCGGCGTGTCAGCAGAGAGGTCGATGTTTATTCGTTCGGGTGCCGATGCGACCTGCCAACGCACAAGCTGGCGCCAGAATCGCTCGTGCCGAAAATCATCCGCGTCAAGCAACATCTGCCAACGCCAGGTGCTCGCTGAAGCAAGCACCGTGCTACGACCGCGCCCATATCGCTGTGTGACAAGCAGCGGCTCAGAGTCGCCAAACTCATCTACCGGCTTGTGGGCCAGCACAGTGGCTCCCGGCTTCTGCCGGCCCAACAGATTAATCGAAGTCAGACCGGGCATGCCCGACCACAGCGATCGGCTCGTAGCCGGATCAGCGGAAAGGCGCAGTATCGGATTTTCGAGTCCGGCCGGCGTGGGCTCAAACCGAAATCCCTGGTCACGCGGCTCCTTATCCCGATCCATAAAATCATCCGGGATTACCTTGCTCCGCGACGGGTCCAGCGCAACGGGCAGCATGTCCGCAATCGGCGTATTCCAGTAGTCGCCTTCAGCAAACGAAGCGCGACCACCGAGCATCAGGAATCCGCCACCGCGCTCACGCACAAAGCGCTCGATCATTCTTTGCTGCTGCAGCGAGAACGCTGATGCTTCAATGTCGCCGAAGATCACCGCCTTGAACTGGAACAGCTCTTCTTCGGATTTCGGGAAGCCGCCGGCCAGTTCGTCCGGACTTCTGATTCCCTGTCGATAATACTTGCCGGTTCCGGTACGACTGACCGATACAAAGTCGATCACCTGGTCGTCTTCGAGCGCCCGCTTGATGAACTTGAAATCAGATCGCAGCGCGCCTTCGAAATAGAGCACGCGCGTCTCCACATCCCGCGTGTCGATCAGCAACTCCAGGCTGTTGTTCTGCCTGTTCAGTTCGTTCGGCGCCGGCTCAACCTCGAGGCGGTACTGCCCAACTCCAACGACGGGTGGATCAAAGAAGAGCGTGAGTTGATCGATCTTACCGCCGCCGCGAAGCATCCGGGACTCTGAGTAGGCTACCTCTTCCCCGTTGTAGATGGTCAGCTCAACCGGCCCGCTTTCTCTTGCCCAACTGCGAAGCTTCACGTCGATCTCTGCCCCGGTGTCGTGTTCGACGGCCTTGGTCACCGACACATCCAGGATTTCCCGCTCGCTTTCGAACGCTTCCTGTCCCATCCCGACCACGTGCAGCGGCACATCTGCCGCGCGGTAATCGGCCGCCATGTTGCCCGTGGCATCATTCGCATTGTCACCTCCATCGGTCAACGCAACGACGCCGGCAAGCGGCACTCCCCGAAAGTCAGACAACACACGTTGCAGCGCCGGGCCAAGTCGCGTTGCGCTGCCATCCAGCGTCGGCGCCGCGCTCAAACTGTCGACGCGTGATGCCGCGTCGCTGAATCGATAGAACCGCAACTTGAAGTGCTCCTCGAGCTCAGCGAGCAATCCGTCACGTTCGAGCAGGTTGCGCGCCACGGCGTAGCGGCTCTCACCATTCTCGCCGTCAGCGATGCTCATGCTGGCGGAGTCGTCGAGCAGTATCGCGACGAAGTTCTCGTCCGGAACAACATCGGTTGAAATAAGCACCGGTTCGAGGAGTGGCAGGCACAGCAGAACAACAGCCGCCAGGCGCAGCCCCAATGAAATAAACCGCGTCTTTTTGTCGCGATAGCCACGTGCGATCGAATACGCGATACTGATCACGAGCGCAAGCAATGCGGCGGCGACAACGAACAGCACGAGTCCGCCGCCGGCGTCGAAACCCAGCGTTCCAATCCGAAACTGTTCGGATGAGTATTTAAACAGCCACTCGAACAAGGTCAGTTGTTGTCTTTCGACAGTGCTTCGTAATAGTCATCCACCATGCGGCGGTACTCGGGTGGGACGTCATCCGGACGGGCGCCGTATAGCTTCTTATCCAGATCGATCTCGTCCATCTGGCGCATCAGCGTCATCTCGAGTTGCGAGAGTGGGTCGTACGCTTCGCGGTTGAAGAACGCGGCGGCGGCTTCCCCTTCGAGCAGCACACCGGTACCGTCGGCGCGCGTCAGAAATGACTCAAGCCGGTCGAGCTGTGCCCGTGCCTGCGCGTCGCCACCCTGCATCCCCTGGCGGAGACGCTGCAATGCATCCAAAGCACGTCGGCGCTCAGCGTCGAGACGGGCCCGACCGGCTCGTTCGGCCCTGTCGCCCTGGGCACCCTGCCCCGAAGCATCGCTGCCCTGCTGGCCCTGTTGTCCTTCCTGCCCTTCCTGCCCTTCCTGCCCACGTTCCCCGGCTGCCTGGCGCTGCATGGCATCCAGGGCATCCTGCAGTTCCTGCGCATCGCGGAGCGCGCGCGCGACTCGCTCTTCGTCACTCGGCGGCATCATCTCGTCGAGTGCCCTGCGTTGCGGCTCCATCCGCCCCATTGTTTCCTGAATCTCGTCCTGCGTCCGCTCCGCATAGTCGAGCCAACCTTGACGCAACGCCTCGCGCGAGTTGGTCATGTTTTCGGACAACTCTTCCCGCCGCATGCGCTGCAACATGTTGCGGAGCGCGCTGGCGACAGACGGATCCTCTGACCGTACGTCTGCCTCCAACTCCTCGATCTGGTCGGATAACCGCTGCAGCGCTTCCTGATTTGCCGCACGCTGATCCTGGAGTCCTTCCAACACATCACGATCCTGCGCCCGCGACGGGTTGCGCCCCTCTTCGCGCAGTCGCTGGATCTCCTCGGTGATATCAGAATCAAGCTGTTCTTCCCGCTTGCGAAGTTCGTCGAACGCTCGGCCAACGTCCGCGACACGGTTTCGCGTACCATCGTTTGATGAGACCTGGAGGTCCTGCTGCAGTCGCTGCAGCTCGTTCAAGGCCCGCTGCTGATGCACCATCGCCTCCTCAACGTCTCCTCTGTTGAGTGCCTCTTCAGCACGGTTCATCTCATCCGAGATGCGCCGACCGGCCTGCCTTGCCGCTGCGCCCGACTGCGAGGAGGACTGCCCGTCCGACTGTGACTGCGACTGTGACATCGACCGCGACACTTCGTCCATCTGCCGCCGCAGCTCGTCCTGCTCACGCTTGAGGCGATCAATAAACCGCCGTTCCTCTTCTTCTTCGGTTCGTGGCTGTCGCCCCTCTTCGGCGAGCGCCTGTTGTCGTCGCGCGAGCTCTTTGATGCGATCAAGGGCGTCATCAACGGATTGCTGGCGCTGCTGCTCCGATCGCTGTTGCTGCGTTTCGTACTTGTCTTTTGAGATATCAAGCTCAAGGTCCATGAGTTCGGATATCCGCTCCTGCACCGAGCCGCCGCCTCCGCCACCACCTTGCTGGCCACGGTTCATCGTGACCTGCTGCTCTGAATTCATGGCATCCGCCTTGAGCAGGTGATTAAGCGCTGATCGCTCGGGCGTCAATGCTCTGCGCAGATCGCCTGATGTCAGTACCTCAACGGCGTCGTCCATATCCGACACGGCCTCTCGCAGGTGCCCAACGATCTCACGGCTCGCGTCGTCTTCAAGCAGCTCGCGCGAAAACGCCGTGTTGCTGATACGTTCCTCGATGTCGGCCTTCAGGTTTTCCTGTGCCTGCACGATGCCGTCTCGCATCTCGCGCACTTCACCGTCGGTCATGAGTGATTGCTCACGCAGCAGGCGCCAGGTAGCGGCGATGATTTCCTGCTGACTTAGGACGATGCCACCCTGCCGCTGGCCGCCTCCGCCACCACCGCCGGTATTGTTTACCTGCGTGAACTGTTGATCAAAGGGAATGACCTCCACGAAATACATGTCGGTGTAGGCCGGCTCAGCGCCCGGACGACGATCACGTGCCGAGGCGTAGTACGAGATCACGTCACCCGGCTCAAGCGTGTAGTCTTCCAGAAACATCAGGTACTCACCCTTCAGGTCACCAGTGACATCCGGGGTACCGTCCCCTCCTGCGGTTGCCAGCTCTATGGTCTGCTCTTCAGCGTCATTCACGGTGAAGTGCAATTGTAGATCTGTAACACCGAAGTCGTCATACGCTTCGGCAGCCAGCAGTACCTCCTGGATGGCGTTTACGCGCAGGTCGCGCTGCGGCTCGGTGATTGTCACCACCGGGGCGAGATCGTCGATCGCGATGATCGCGTACTCAACCGGAAAGCGATTCTGCTTGCCTGCATCGTCGGTAAGCTCGATGTGGTACGACCCGTCACTTCGGATGTCAACCGACCCGGCAAACCGCCCGTCGTCGCCGATTGTCAACGGCGCGGACGAGCCGTCGCCAAAGACAATTTTTCCCTGCGTCGGCACACCACCGGTCTGCACGCGAACAAAGGCCCGCGTCCCGACAACGCCTTCGAGATCTCCGGCACCATCTTCAGTTTTGTTGGCCAATCCGGTGTACTCCGGATAGCGGTACGTGACCGCGATGCGATCAACAGATGGGAATTCGTAAAGCGAGAGGGAGTAGACGGCGGTCCGGTCCGTACCGTACTGGACGTAATACTCAAGCGGCTCCTGAATGTCAGCCAGCTCAAACAGATACGTGGGGGCGTCCTCAATACCGCGCAGCATAGTGTGCCGCGTCCAGGATCCGTCAGTGGCACGGGTGACAAGTTCCACCAACTCCACATCGTCGCGGAGGCTGACGATGAACTCCTGACTCGCGCCGCGTTCCACCTCCGCGTTTCCGGGCAACACGGTCACCTCCGGTTGGGCAAATGCGACACCAACCACCTGAACGCCCGACCGGGTAATCTGAATCTTGTCGCGTACGCGGTATCCAAAGATCAGGAACGCCGCAAACAGGGCAACAGCAATACTGCCAAAGATGCGTTCACGCTGCTGATCAACAACCGTAGCCGGCTGAATGTCGCGGGCGTGATGCACCGCGTCCCGGACAAGCTGCTCAACAAGTGTATCGACGTTGTTGCCGCGACCGGCGCGTGCCCCAACCTCAACGGCGCTGTTCAGTCGGTCCTGTAGCGCCGGGACCCGCTCTTCGACAAACAGCGCAAGACGCCTGTCATCGGGCTGCCGAAGCAACGGCCTCACCACAAACACAAACGCCACGCCGGCTGAAATCAGCAACGCAATGCCGACCGCCCCGAGGAATGCCCCGCGCTGTATTTCAAACGCGGTGACGGCAATGAGCAACACCGTCAGCAGCAACAGCGCAACCATTACCGAAAGCGCCCCGCCACGAATCAACACCGAACGTCGCCAACGGCGGCGCACTTCCCCAACGAGTTGCTCGACAGATCGCCCGCCTCCGGTGCGGGCAGATGCACTGTAGTCTCTTCTCTTCATAGCGACCTCAACTCGTTCGGTTCGGCCTGTTGGCCAGGATGGTCTCCAAAGCGAAGACGGCAAGCGCGGCGAGGAGGAACCACCGCCACAGCTTCTGGCGCTTCTCCTCTGCTTCAAGCGCAATGGACGCCGTGTCTGCGTAATCCGGTTGTTCTACGGCCGGTGCCACAACCGATGCGTACGCTTCATCTGTATCGCGCGACGCCAGCGCTGACTCGGCACGATCGACGTTCACCGAAAAGGGAAGCCGACGCGTGCCGGCCATCGCGATGTAATGCCCCACCTCATCAGTGCGCAGGAAGAATGCAGATCCGGTCGAATCTGCATCAACCCGATAGACGGCCCCAGACGGCGTTCTGACTTCCCATCGGTCAGCCAGGTTACCTGCGAGCGATACGTTGTCGCCAACCGTGTACATGGTCCGGGCGCGATGATCATCTGCGGCATACCGCGCAAGCTGGTACACAAACGGGACAAACATCGCGTTGATCGGAAAATCGGTCCATGCATTGCCGAGCGTCGAGGCAACGGCAACAATAGACCCCGTGCCAACGCGGCGCTCAATCAGAAACGGTTCGCCCGAATCAAACGTGCCGACAACCTGCGCGCCGGGTTCGGGAGTGAGGTTTACAAAACGGCGAAACTCAGGCTTGAGTATCGCGCCGCCCGTTGGGCCGGCAAACGGCGCAAACACGGGGTAGCGCCAGTCGACCTG
>JAUIJQ010000531.1 GCA_030431165.1 Rhodothermia bacterium
GTTGCGGTCGTTGTTGGTATCGCAACAACCGCGTGGCAGTACCGGTCCGCCCGTGCTGAGGCTGAGCGGGCCCAGGCCGTCGGTGACTTTCTCTACGGGCTCTTTGATGGGGTGGATCCCGATCTACACCCGGGTGAACCCGTGACAGCGTTTGAACTGCTCGAGGCCGGCGTGGCTCGCGTGGATCAATTTGATGCCGGTCCTGAGGCCCGGGTTGATTTGCTGACGCGGTTGGGAATCCTGTTTGGAAAGCTGGGCCACGAGGAACGATCAGTGGAGCTGCTGAGGAAGGCCGTAGGGGAGGCAACACGGGACCTGCCTGCTGATGATCCGCTTGCGGGTACAGCGTTTGATGCGCTTGGTGTTCGGCTTGCGTTGACTGGAGGGCTCGAGGAAGCAGAAGAAGTCCTGCGCCGAGCCCTGGATATTCGGATGTCTAATGGTGCATCCGACATTGGGATCGGCTCAACACAGGGTAACCTGGCAAAGGCACTTGAGCGCCGCGGGCGGTATGACGAAGCAATTGAGGTATACCGTTCGGCGATTGCGACACTTGATCGCGCAACAGAAGGCGACAGCCTCGTCTTTGCAACCGAACTGATGGGCCTTGCGCAAGCATATCAGTTTGCAGAGCGTTTTGGTGAGGCCGACACGCTCATGCGCGCGGTCCGGCGTCTGCGGGAACGCGAGGGAGACACGCGCGCCCATGCAATTGCCATTCACAATCTTGCACAACTGACAGCCGCCTGGAAAGACGACATTGACGCGGCGGTTGCTCTACACGAAGAGTCGCTTGCGATGTGGCGGCGCATCTTTCCCGGTGGTCAGCATCCGGAAATATCTCATTCGCTCGAGCAGATTGCCCGCCTCCGTGAACTGCAGGGCGATTGGGAGGTTGCGGATTCTTTGTACAACGAGGCGCTTGGCCTCTGGACGGATCTCTACGGAGACGAACACCCGCACCTCGCCGCTATCCGCGCGAACCAGGCTAACCTGCACTATCGCCGCGGCGACTATGGCAGCGCCGCCGAAGCCTACGTGGATATCGTGCGCGTGTATCGCGCGGTGGGTGACCCGCGCTTTTTGTCGGTGAGTATCCACAACCTGGGTGTCATTCACCGCGAGATGGGTGCGTATGACGAGGCTGAGACGCGGGTCGCTGAGGCACTGGAAATCCGCCGCGGCTATCTCGAAGAACCGCACAGCGATATCGCGCAGTCACTATCGACGCAAGCCGGACTGTACAACCTGCTCGGCCGTCACGCGGAGGCTGAGCAGAAAGCCCGCGACGCGATCACGCAGTACGAAGCCGTCCTGCCTGCTGAGCATTCGCTGATTCGCTGGCCGCGTCTTGAACTCGGGATTGCGATGGTCGCTCAGGGGAGGGAGGCAGAGGCGCGGCCTTTGCTCGAAGCGGTTCACGAGCGATTCGTGGAGGCGCTGAACCCGGACGACGTCTGGTTGGGAAGGGTGGGTGTGTGGCTCGCAATTGTCGAGCGGCGCGCTGGTGCCCGCGACCGCGCACGCGATCTTCTCGAGGCGTCGCTACAGGCTCTCAAGGCCTCAGCCCGACCTGATGCACCGGACCGACTCCTCGCCGAGCGGGAACTGGCTGCACTACGATAAATGTGGTTGGCCCCTTCGAACTCATTTGTGCGCATGAGCATGTAGACCCAAAGCGGTCGATCATGACAAGCCGACCCCCGGGCTGCGACTGGCAATCACCGGGAAAGCGCCAACAAGAAGGAGCACACCATGAGTTACGCAATAATGCGCGCGGGTCACGTGCGCGGCGTAGAGACGATGCACCGGCTCATTGGGGCCTGTCTCGCAATACTGTGTCTTGCGTTAGCCGGCTGCAGCGGTAATTCGCCGATGGCGTCGGCGGGCGATTGCGAAGGCGTGATTAGCGGAGAAGGCGAGTTTGAACTCGCGGTGACAGGTTCGGGGACGGCTGACGAATGCGGTCTTGCTGTTTCAGCAGAGAGTGCAGCCAATGGTAACTGGGGCGTTCAGCTTCTGTCGACAAGCGGGATAAGTCAGATCAACGTTTGGACTGATGCAGGTGGCCGACCTACGATTGGGACGTACACGGTGGTCGACTATGTCGCGACAACTGGCTCGCCGGCAGCCGGCAGCTTCGTAGTGCTGGCGATTTTCGATGAAGCAACGCTCGGAAAAACCCTCACTTCAGTCAACGGGACGCTTACGATAGAGTCCTCGTCGGCAGATGAAGTAAGGGGCACGTTTGCCTTCTCGGCCCGCGAAGGTACCGGAAGCGCCGCCGCGGCGTACAACGTTTCAGGGTCTTTTATCGCTGCGAACACGGACGCCTGAGGGGCTGGTTGCCCGCGTTCGATGCTTACTGACCGGCCCGAGCCTTTCTGACCAACTCGAAGTGCTCGTTTCCGCCATTGATTTCATCGGCAGCACGGGCGTGTTTCTCCGCGCAAGCAAAGTCTTCCATCGCGAGGCAGATCTCGACAAGCGAACCGTGGACTGACACCGCGCGCGGATAATACTCCGCGGCTAGTTGCAGGATGGCTCGCGCCTTGTCCGACTGCCCGTAATCCGTTGCCATGAAGGCCAGCATTTCAAGCAGTTCCTGCTCCATGGGCAGCGGGTAGCCCATGTTGGCGGTACGTGCATCCGACTGCGACCGGATCATTGCGATCAGCGTTTTGGTCGGAGTCTCCGGGTCGTTGTACCGGGACGGATGTTTGAGCTCCCAGAAATCATAAAGGAACACAAGCCCGTCGCGCATTCCTATCAGGGGGATGGACCCGTGAATGTCGGATTCCGAAAACGTCCATCCGAAGCG
>JAUIJQ010000532.1 GCA_030431165.1 Rhodothermia bacterium
TCGGAACAGACGGGCGGCGCAACGCCGGATTTCGAACCCGTCGTCCGCGTGTCAACGGGGCGCGTCGGCGGCAGCGTGCAGGTGCGCGTGACTGATAACGGCGCCGGTGTCCCCGACGATATCCGCGACTCGATCTTCCAGCCGCTGTTCACTACAAAGCCGACCGGCAGCGGCACCGGACTCGGGTTGTCCCTCGCGCACGACATTATCGTACAGGGGCACGGTGGGTCGCTGACATGTGAACCGTCTGACGCCGGCGCGACATTCCTGATCGAGCTCCCTGCTTGATCGTGTTTCCCGCCTGATTGGGCGTCCATTACACCGTTTTCAACGATTTCTCGGTGCTCTCTGACCGATTTCCGAGCGATAGCACCTCAATTTGGTCGCCTTGTTTACGGAATTGAAACAAATTGTCTCGCGCTCGTAGGATATTTGTTTCAAGAAGTAAGTGCTGCCTCGCCGCCCCACTGCCCGCGAATGCCATGAAGCTGATTACACGAACCGAAGAGTTTGTCCTGCTTGCCGTCTGGAGGCTTCAGGATGAAGCGTACTCCGTCCCGCTGCGCGAAGAGCTGATCCGGCGTACCCAGAAGAAGTGGTCGCTCGGTGCCGTGTACATGCCGTTGGAACGGCTCGAGAAGCGCGGACTTGTGACCTCGCACCTGTCAGATCCCACACCAGAGCGCGGTGGGCGCCAGAAACGGATCTACGCGGTGACGCCGTTGGGGAAAAAAGCGCTCCTACACATCCGGGATGTCGAGCAACGCATGTGGGCCAATCTTCCATCTCTTGCACCCGAGCGGCGATGAGCAGGCACGCACATCCCCCGAGGTGGGCGGCCTATCTCCTGGATCGGCTGCTGCCGGACGGCGACAGCCAGACCCCGCTCGGCGACTTCGAGGAGGTCTTTCACAACGTCGCCCACGAACGCGGATACGCCTACGCGAAAGCGTGGTACGTGTCCACGGTGCTCGGCATGATCCCAAGACGATTTGCCAACTCTGTGTACTGGAACGCGATAATGATTCGGAACTACATCAAGACGTCCATCCGCAATCTGCTGCGGTACAAAACGTACTCGGCGATCAATCTTCTCGGACTCACGCTCGGGACGGCCTGCTTTATCCTGATCTTCCAGTACGTGTCTGAGGAGCGCAGCTTTGACACGTTCCACGAAGCAGCAGAGCGTGTGTACCGGGTAAACGTGGACTACATCAGTCCGACGTCGACGTTCTCCAACGCACTGTCATCAGCACCAATGGGACCGGCGATTACGGAGTCGGCCGTCGGCGTTGAGTCGTACGCGCGCATGCGCATCATGCAGCCCGAGCCACTCGTTTCTCGCGGCGATGTGCGCTTCTTCGAAAAGGACGTGTTGTTTGCGGACTCGACTTTCTTCGACGTCTTCACGTTTCGGTTCATGCAGGGCGACCCCGGTCGCGCGCTTGATGCTCCGTACTCGGTTGTGCTTACACGCACGGTTGCGCTTCGCTACTTCGGGTTCGACGACCCGATGGGAGAGACCATCCGCCTGAATAACAATCAGGACTACGTTGTTACGGGTGTGATTGCGGATGTGCCACCAACGTCGCATTTCTCCTTTTCGATGTTGCTGTCATTTTCGTCGTTGACGGGTTCACAGGCGAGCTGGTGGTCGAATCCGTACTACACCTATCTGAAGTTGACGCCTGCTGCTGACCCGGCTGCGTTCGACCTTCCAATGGAACGCCTCGTTGAGCAGAATATGGAAGCGTCTGCGACAGCGGCCGGTATTGCGATTCGCATGTGGCTCCAGCCGTTGCTCGACATCCGGATGAACCCGCAGGGTAATGACATCTCGACCGGGCGCGGCGCTTCGCAACTTGCGGTGTTGTCGGGCATTGCGATGCTGATTCTGTTCCTGGCGTGCATCAACTTTACAAATCTCGCCACAGCGCGCAGCGATACACGCGCCAAAGAAGTCGGGATGCGCAAGGTAATTGGAGCAAATCGGACGCACCTCGTATCACAGTTTTTGGGTGAGTCAACGCTACTGGCGACGCTCGCGGTTGGTGCGGGCTTTGGCCTGGCTCTACTCTGTATGCCGTGGTTCGAATCCCTCGTTGGTCGCGCTATCGGCTTCCAACTTGACGCGTCGTTGGTGGGTACGCTGGCGTTGACAGCCGTCGGGATTGGTCTGGTTGCCGGATTGATTCCGGCACTGCAACTCTCGGGTGTTGAGCCAATCCGCGCATTAAAGAGTGCGGCTCGCGGGGTAGCGGGCGGGAAGCGGTCTCTATTCCGTCGGGGGCTTGTCGTTATGCAGTTCTCCGTGTCGGTGACGCTGATCATCATCACCGTCATGGTCTTCAGGCAGGTCCAGTTTATGAAGACGACGGATCTCGGATTAAATCCGGAGCAAGTAGTTGTGCTTCCGGTCAATGCTGACGTCGCTGATCGAACACCGGCGCTGAAAGCTGCGCTTAGCCGTGTCCCCGGCGTACGCGGCGTTTCGTTTGCCAATCGCGCACCGGGCACCGGTGCGTTCGGCAATATCATCCGCCGCCCTGATCGCGAGGGTAGCCTGCGGATGGAGGCGAAGATTCTCTACGCCGACGAAGGCTATCTCGACCTCCTTGGAATTCCGTTGGCGGCGGGTCGCTACTTCGAATCAGCGTCGAGCCTGGGTGATGCAGATGCATCTGCCGACGATAACAGCGACGCGGGTGAAGCCACCGTTGTGCCGCAGTTTGTCTTGAACGAGCGCGCTGTGCTTGATCTGGGTTGGGAATCTGCGGAGGCTGCCATCGGTGGAACCCTTGAGTGGAGCGGCGACGTGC
>JAUIJQ010000533.1 GCA_030431165.1 Rhodothermia bacterium
GCACCATCCAGCGTACGCCGCGCTTGAGCGAATCGAGGTCTTGATCGACGGCGCCCCCTCAGCGGTCGAGAAGTACTACATGGACCGTCTGTTACCTGGAAACTGCGTTGTGCGCGAGGTCAAGCCTAAAGCAGTCTACCGGGTCGAGCAATTCATCTTGTTGTCGCACGTAACGTACCGTAATACAGACGGGCAGCACCCGGCGTGTGTTGCATTTCTGCGCGAACGCGCGTGCCCGTCGCGACCATCCCGAAAGGACCGCAGGATTCTCATCTCCAGACGCAGCTCCTCGCGCGGTCGTCGCATCACAAACGCCGACGACTTGATCGCCTCCCTGGCACCCCATGGATTCGTCGAGTATGCGCTCGAGAATATGTCGATCAAGGAGCAGATCGAGCTGTTTTATGATGCCGAAATGGTGGTTGCCCCGCACGGCGCGGGTCTGGCCAACCTCCTTTACGCGCCACCCGGAACGCGCGTTGTTGAGCTGTTCGCCAACGACGTCATGGCACCCCACTACTACTTCCTGAGCAAGTCCCTCGGACTGAACTATTCCCATATTCTGGGGACGCAGCCGCGGCTGGACGCCGACTTCGAGGTCGATATCGCGCGATTGTCGGCTCTCCTGTAGCCGGCCGGTTTAATTCGCGCGTGAGTGTCCGATCCCACGAATATGGAGGCTACAATCAGGCACACACTCACTCGGGAAATTCGCGGACTCGTTGCGGAGCGTCTGGGCGATATTGCCAGCCAGTACCCGCACCTCAGGCGTGCGTATCTGCAGCCCTATGGTGATCCGCGTCTTGACGCCGTGCGAGAAGAGGCCGCGCGATGCGCGATTCTGGGCCTGTACCAGGCGACGCAGCTCCTCGTTGATCGTCTGCTCCTGCTTATGGTCGGCGATACAGCCGACTCGGATATCACGGAATGCCTCGACCAAGCCCGATCTGGCGACATCCTGATAGCCGACGAAGCCGAACGCATCGTAGCCTCGCGCAAAGCGATCCTGCATGCTGTTGAGAGCGGAACCGATCCGTCGTCTGCGGCCAGAAGCTATCTGCTTACGGTCGACTCCGTCGCCCGGCGCACAATCAGTCGGGCCGCAGCCGCGTAGCCGTCGACGCCTTAGGGACCGACGTGTTTGTACAGGGCAACGTTGCCCTCGCCGTCAAACGCAACGACGTTGTACGGCTCTACCCGCGGACCCTGCTCCATGCCCGGTGAGCCGATCGGCATTCCCGGTACCGCAATGCCTTTCACGTCGGGCCGCTCTGTGATCAACCGAATAATCTGATCAGCGGGAACGTGACCCTCAACGACGTAGCCATCCACAATCGCGGTGTGGCACGACTGCAGTTCACCCGAGACGCCGTGCTCCAGCTTGATCATCGAGAGGTTCTGATGGTCGTGTACCTCCACGTTGAATCCGGCCGCCTTGACATGATCAACCCACTTGGCGCAGCATCCGCACGTCGGGGTCTTGTGAACAACAACCGTTGGCAGGCTGCTGCTGGACGACTGCTGACAAGCTGAGAGCCCCGGAAGGAACAATCCGACAAAGGCCAGAACGGTTGTGGCGGACGCGAATCTTGAGCGCAACGACATAACGGCAAGACTGTGGGTGTGTTGAGTGCGGATTTACGCCTCAGGTCCGGCGATGGTCCCCGCAAATCGCGTCGAGTTCATCGGCGGTTGCGTCGGTCAGTTCGCCCAGCACAGATCTGGTATGTTCGCCCACACCGGGCGGTGATTTCAGTACCCTGCGCACCTCCGGGGCCTGGAACGCAGCCTGTCGAAGACCCAGCACGGTACGCGCCGAACGCGCCGCCGTTTGCGCGTCGGGAGCCAGAATCATCGGACCCGTACCGGATCCAAGGACCGCGTCGAGTGAGCGAACCGCGCCCGACGGGATGACACGCCGATCCAGTTCCGCAAGGAACTCACTTCGGTCCCACCCCTGGATCGCATCCTGCAGGATCTCCTGTAGCGCCGGCCGATTTGCAACGCGCGCGGCGTTGTCATGGAAGCGCTGATCAGACACGAGCCACTCAAGCTCAAGAATGTCGCAGAGCGCGCGAAACTGTGGCTCCGTGCCGACAGCAAGCACGAGCGGTTCATCCCGCTGCGCGTAGTACACAGTGCCGTACGGTGCAATGTTGGGGTGCGCCGAGCCCAGGGCGCGCGGCACGTTACCCGTCATCAGGTAGTTTGTCGCCTGGTTCACGAGCGACGAAATGGCCGAGTCGATCAACGAAACGTCAACAACGGACCCCTCCCCCGTTGTCGCCCGCCTGATCAATGCAACGAGAAGACCTTCTTTGAGCTGGTGCCCCGCGAGTACGTCGATCAGCGGAACGGGCATTTTTACCGGGCCGGACGTCGGCGTTCCGTTTATTGACATGAAGCCGGCTTCTGCCTGGATCACCGCGTCGTAGCCGGGGCGAGGATTGTCGGCACCGTATCCTGATATGCGGCCGACGATGAGGCGCGGGTTGCGCTTGCGAAGCACTTCGGCCCCCAGCCCAAGCCGCTCGGCAGAGTCGGGCTTGAAGCTCATCGTAACGATGTCGGCCCGATCAATCAGCCTGAGCAGAACCGCGAGCGATGTCTTGTCCTTCAGGTCGAGCGCAACCGACTCTTTGCCAAAGTTGCAGCTTGCGAAGTACGCGCTGTGTGCGGTCGGATCCTGGCCCGGCGCCAGCCAGGAGCGGGTGATGTCGCCACCGCGCGGATGCTCGACCTTGATAACGCGAGCGCCCAGTTCGGCGAGAAACTGACCCACGCTGGGGCCCGCAAGTACGCTTGACAGTTCAAT
>JAUIJQ010000534.1 GCA_030431165.1 Rhodothermia bacterium
CATGGCTTGATGCCCAACGAGAGATCTGGGGCACCCGGCTCGACCAGCTCGACGACTACCTGCTGACGATGAAGTCGACTGAATCCGGCACGGCCTCCCAAACGCGAACCAGCTAAACGGCTGCAATCAATATGACAGACTCATTGAACACGGTAACAGACGCCGACTTCGACGCCTCGCTCGATCTCAAACTGGAAAGGGTTGTGCCCGTTGCGCCTGAACTTGTATGGAAAGCGTGGACAGAACCAGAGCACCTCGTGCACTGGTTTACGCCGGCGCCGTGGAAGACCGCAGCATGTGAGATTGACCTGCGCCCGGGTGGGAAATTCAGGACGGTTATGCAGTCACCCGAGGGTGAGTTGGTTGACAGCACCGGCTGTTACCTGGTCGTTGAGCCAGGGCGACAGATTGTGTTCACTGACGCACTGGGCCCGGCATTTCGACCAAACGCGACATCGTTTATGACTGCGGTGATAACGATTGAGCCGCATGGGGACGGAACCCGGTATGTCGCGGTCGCCCGCCACAAGAGCCCGGAAGATCGTCAGAGCCATCTAGATATGGGCTTTGCGGATGGTTGGGGCTCGGCGCTTGATCAGCTCGTCGCTTACGTTAACACGTGGTAGGGCACGAAGAGACGGTCGTTGGCCCCGATCTGCTTCCGTTTTGTATGTTGCCGGGACATGTCGTTCCCTCAGACTGTGACCTGCAATGAAGACCCCTGTCGCTGCCCGTGCGATCCCGCATCGCACCCTTCCTGGATTCCTGCTGGCCCTTCTCTTTCTCGCCGGATGTACTGACCAGAACAACGATGCCGGAGACGGCACGCCGATGGCAAGTGCCTCCGCCGTTGAGGTAAGCGAGGACATGAGTTTCTTTATCACATCAGTCGGGCTGGGCGATGGCGCAAACCTGGGTGGACTCGCAGGTGCGGATGCACACTGCAAGGCGCTCGCGACAGAGGTCGGCGTTGGTGAGAAAGAATGCGCTGCGGCAAGTGGTGAGATGGCCGCGGTCAACGCGCGTGACAGAATCGGATCCGGCCCCTGGATGAACGCACATGGCGTCGTCGTGGCAAACGATGTGGACGAGCTGCACAGTGACGACAACAACCTCACAAAAGAAACCTCGGTCAGCGAATCAGGCGCAGTCATTAACGGTCGAGGCGACGACCCGAACCGGCACGACATCATTACCGGCACGCAGCTTGACGGCACCGCGTTTGCTGATGACGGTGAGGACCATACCTGCTCGAACTGGACCAGCAACGGTGAAGGCAGCGCACAGGTTGGGCATCACGACCGAACCGGCGGAGGCGCCAATCCGACATCATGGCACTCGGCTCACGGCTCGCGTGGTTGCAGCCAGACCGACCTGCAGGGAAGTGGTGGCGACGGACTCTTCTATTGCTTCGCGCTGAATCGATAGTTGCCGCCAGGAATGCCAGGGCAACGTAAAGCGACGACGCAGGCTAGGCCAGCTCGTCAAACGCTGGATGGTATCGCGCGACTCCTGAGATGTCGTCGAGACAACCCGGTGTAAGCTCGATTGCCATAAACGCTTCGTCGGGTACTTCGAACTGACATTCAAGTCCGAGTTCGGATGCGCGTCTGAATCCGAAGCGCGGGTAGTATTCGGGATGGCCGAGGACAATCACAACGTCGATACCGTTGTTGCGGCACGTAGCCAGTCCGGCTTCAACCAGGGACGCGCCCACCGCGTTGCCCTGGAACGCGGGAAGCACAGCCATCGGCGCAAGTCCGGCAACGCGCAATTCGGGGGCTGACGGTACGGTTGCGGGTGAGAACAGGATGTGTCCGACGACGGGTGCTGACGCGTCGTCTGCGTTGCCTGCGGGGGCGACTGAAGCGACCAGTGAAATCGCACCCGGTACTTCGCGCAGTATATCAACCAGTTCTGCCTCAACCGTTGTGTCAAAGGCAGTTACGTTGATATTTCTTACGGCCTCGACGTCTTCCGCGGTCTCTTTGCGTACGGATATTACGACTTCGTTATCGCCGGTTCTTGGTTGCGTTGTCACAGTTGCTGGTCAGCCTCTTTTCCTATATTCAACAATCGGAACACCGCGTTACAACGATGATCGCGGTATGCCTATTCAGTAGCCCCACCACGCGATGTACAAGACGATACGGATTCCCATTTACATGGCTAAGCAAATACAAACTGCTGTTGTACGAACTGCCGGCGCAACGCCGATCGCGGTAGCGCTGCTTTTGACGGCACTGGTTTCGCTGCCCGCTGCAGCGCAGTACTCTATGGCAACACTCGGCGTTGCTGTGACCGAGGACTACGCGTCGTTCACCGGCGCCGGCTTTGTGCCCTCTCCGGGCGCGGGCCAGCTCGACTCCGATGCATATCGGCTGTCGGGACTCAGCGACGGTTCGTGCAACTTCGGTGATACCTGTGATACCGGCGACTATGCGCGCGGGAGCTCCACCGGCCCCGCGTCCACAGGTGGGATGTACGCCTTTTCTGTTGATGCCGGACTACCGCCGACTATTGGGCTGGGCGTGCAGCCAGGTGGGAGCGACTTCACACCAGGAACGATTACTATCAAGTTCCAGAACGACACGGGTGATCCGATTACAGACTTCGACATTTCGTACGACCTGTACGTGAGCAACGTCGTGCTCGGCGAGCGCACCCGCTTCTCGGCCGAGGACATGCTGGGCAACGTCACCGCGGTGCTGCTGTACTCGACCGTGCCGCCCACGGGCGCGTCCACCTGCCTGGTCTCCAGCGGCATGTGCACCGACCTCGCCCAGCCGCAGGTGCTCGCCGTGGGCCGCACCA
>JAUIJQ010000535.1 GCA_030431165.1 Rhodothermia bacterium
GACGCGCAGACAGTCGGGTAGACTGTCCGGACGCACAACCAGAGAGTGATAGCGTGTGGCCGTGAAGGGGTTGGGGAGACCCGCGAATACACCCGACGCGTCATGATGTATCTCGCTCGTCTTTCCATGCATCAGTGCCTCGGCCACAACGATCTCGGCGCCGAAGGCCTGGGCAATTGCCTGATGTCCCAGGCAAACACCTAGCACCGGTATGTGCGCAGCCGACCGGATCAACTCTACAGAGATACCTGCCGATTCCGGGCGACCCGGCCCGGGAGAAATGAGGATGCCGGCTGGATCCATGTCAATCGCTTCGGCGACCGACAGCTCATCGTTCCGCTTCACGATTACACGCACACCCGACCCGGCGACGATGTGCACCAGGTTGTAGGTGAACGAGTCGTAGTTGTCTATTACAAGGACAGGTTGTTCCAACAAGAGCCTCAATGCGGAATAGTGTGCACGTGAGCTAGCTCCGCGGTAGCGCGCGTAGCAATCCGGTTGATTCGCGAACTCGTTCCATAAAGTGGTTGGCAGCCCGATTTGCTTCGGCTGCGCCCTGGCGCAGCACGTCCATCACGTCATCCGGACGCGCTGCGAGCTCACGCCGACGTTCCCGACACGACTCGAAGCGGTCAGAGATCATTTTGAGGAGTTCCTTCTTGGCGTGCCCGTATCCATATCCACCTGCGCGATAAGCATCCGCGATATCCTGCTTCTGCTCTGGCGTGGCGAACAACTTGATCAGGGCAAATACGTTGTCGGCCTCGGGATCTTTCGGTGCTTCCAGCGGCGTCGAGTCGGTGACAATGGCCATCACCTTCTTCTTCAGCTGCTTGCCTTCGTCGAAGATGGCGATCGTGTTGTCGTAACTCTTGGACATTTTTCGACCGTCGATACCCGGGAAGACGGCGACTTCATCCAGAATCATCGGCTCAGGAATCGGGAAGACCGGATCATCGGGCGCGAAGGTCTGATTGAACCGTGCGGCGAGGTTTCGCGTGATCTCGATGTTCTGTTTTTGGTCGGCGCCGACGGGCACGACGGTCCCGCCGTAGATCAGAATGTCTGCAGCCTGCAGCACCGGGTAGTTGTACAATCCGGCATTTGCCGACAGGCCCTGTGCAACCTTGTCCTTGAACGCAACGCCTTTCTCCAGTTGAGAGACCGGCGTCAGCGTAAAGAGGATCCACGCAAGTTCGGTTACCTGTGGGACGTCGCTCTGTAGAAAGAGCGATGATGCCGACGGATCAAAGCCCAGCGCCAGGTAGTCAAGCGCGACATCGAGACTATACCTGCGCAGCGCCTCCGCGTCGTGAACCGTCGTGAGCGCGTGGTAGTTCACGATGAAGTAAAACGACCTGTGCTGCTTGTGCAGGTCGATATGCTGCCGGATTGCCCCGAAGTAGTTGCCGAGGTGCAGCGTACCCGACGGCTGAATTCCAGAAACGATTACGCGCTCGTCGCTCATTGTTTGCACTATCGACCCTGTCGAAGTAATTCTTCGAGAAGGGATTTGCGATCTGTTGAGGAACTGAGAGCAGCGCCAATGATCGCACGTGTTCTCATCTGGTGTTCGATGCCACTCTCAGCCTCAAGCGCTTCGGCGAAACTCGTCTCTGATCGAAGCAGCGATTGAAGCATCGCTTGTCCATCTGAACCGAGGTCGACGGCTGACGGCTCGAGGTCGACACCTGTGTATGCTACTCCGCCACAACTGTAAACGGTTTCCGAGAGCTTGCCCACGTTTGCCCGCGCGATTTTCTGGGTCGAATCAAGCTTGCCGCGGACCACGTCTGACGGATGCGACTTGATCACGTATCCGTAGTCGTTGTTGAGCCGGATGTGTTGCTCGATCAGCGGGTTGAGCCGCTCGATGGTTTCTGGACGGGATATCGTTTTGCCGGCCCAGCCCTTCTGCAGGAAGAGTTCCTTGATGTTGCTCATGTCGGTGTTACGTCGCGGTTGAAGATGTAGGCGGTGTCACTAGTGCTAAAAAAGATACGGTGAGCACGTTCAAACCGTTGTGTTGTGCGTGCCTCGACCGGCAACTGCCACGGCGGTAAGCAACGCCCGAAGTTTATTCTCGGTCTCGTCCCACTCGGCATCGGGTCGGCTGTCTGCCACGATGCCCGCGCCGGCCTGCATGTGCAACATGCCGCTGGTGGCGAGAATCGTTCGAATCGTGATGCAAAGGTCCATGTTTCCGGCAAAATCCAGGTAGCCGACCGCGCCGGCGTACGGACCTCGCTTCCGGGGTTCAAGCTCGTCGATTATCTCCATCGCACGAACCTTTGGTGCCCCCGACACCGTACCCGCCGGGAAGCAGGCACGCAGGGCGTCGAGCGCTGAACGATCGGGCGACAGGCTGCCCGTGACGAGCGAGACCAGGTGCATTACGTGGGAGTAGCGCACGACGGACTGGAAGTCATCAACGTTGACAGTGCCGGGGCTCGCGACGCGGCCGATGTCATTGCGCCCGAGGTCAACCAGCATCACGTGCTCTGCAAGTTCTTTCGGATCGCGCGCAAGTTCATCCGCCAGAAGGATGTCCTCCTCGACTGTATGTCCCCGTGGTCTTGTGCCGGCGATTGGTACGGTAGACACGGTCCCGTCCTGCACGCGCACAAGGGACTCGGGCGACGATCCGATGATGCCGATGCCATCAACGTCGAGGTAGTACAGGTACGGTGACGGATTGGTCTGGCGCAGTGAACGGTACAGGTTAAACGGGTCGCCGGAAAACGGCAGGTCGAGACGCTGGCTGAGTACAACCTGGAAGATGTCTCCCTGTCGGATATACTCGCGTGCC
>JAUIJQ010000536.1 GCA_030431165.1 Rhodothermia bacterium
CAATCCGAACGGACTGCGGGAACCACCAAGCAGGGCTTCTTCTTCTCGGGCTTTTTCGCTCCAGACCAGGATCAGCCAGACGACGAGTGCCGTGAACAGCATCGACATGGCGTATACCTCGGCCTCGACGGCATTGAACCAGAACGAGTCTGTCACAGCGAACGTGCAGGCGCCGACAACGCCGCCTGCGAGGGCGACGAACTTGTTCTTCGGTGTACCTGCAGCGGCACCCTGCCACTCCCTGACGAGACGCACGATGATCAGGTGCGTCAGAAGGACCGTTATCGCGCTCGAAAGCACTGACACGAGGTTGACCGAAAACGCAACGGCTCCTACGGGTACGAACATCGAGAATAGACGCCCGACGAGCATGTAGAACGGCGCTCCCGGCGGGTGCGACACCTCGAGCTTGTTAGCGATGGCGATAAATTCGCCAGAGTCCCAGAACGAAGCGGTCGGCGACATCGTGAGGAAATACAACACGAGGGCGTAGGCCAGGACGCATATCGCTACGATACGCTCCGTAGTCTTCCAGATCATGAGCAAGGGATTCGTTTAGACTCGCTGAATATACGGCCCGACCACTACCACGAACTCGCCGCGGGCCTTTTTGCCATCAAAGCGCTCGGCAAGGGCGGCGAGCGTGCCGCGGGCGCTTTCTTCAAACTTCTTGGACAACTCCCGCATAACTGCCGCCTCCCGCTCACCCCCGAGCGTTTCAGCCAGGTCCTTCAATGTGCGCGCGATGCGGTGGGGTGATTCGTACAGGACGATCGTAGCATCCTGTTCGGCGAGGCGGTCGAGTTTTGTGCGGCGCCCTTTCTTGGCGGGCAGGAAACCTTCAAAATAGAATCGATCGGTGGGCAATCCGGAAACCGTTATCGCCGGAATCAGCGCGGTGGCCCCGGGCAACGCCGTCACAGGGATTTCGTGCCGGATGCATTCTCGTACGAGGTAGAACCCGGGATCTGACAACCCCGGTGACCCGGCATCCGAAATCAAAGCTACCGATTCGCCCTTCTCGAGGCGCGCGATCAGTTCCGGTGCGCGGCGACGCTCGTTGTGATCGTGATATGACACACACGGGGTTTCAACCCCGTAATGATCGAGCAACACCCGACTGGTACGCGTGTCTTCGCAGGCAATGACATCGACTTCCTTCAGGACGCGAACAGCGCGGAAAGTGATGTCCTCAAGATTGCCGATGGGTGTCGGGACGAGGTAGAGCATCATCGGCGACCCGTCAACCAGGACTTGATTCGTCGGCGCAGCGGAGGCGTCGCCTGCAGGTCCAGCGTGACGTACAACATCAGGTATGCGGCTCCGCAAAGTGTAACGACGTTTGCGACCCACATACCGACGCCGGGTGAGAGTTCGCCGCGATCGGCAAGCTTTTCACCAAAAACGAGGGTGACCCAGTAGAACACAAAAATGGCCATCGCGACCGCGCCGGTCATGGCCAGGCTGCTGCGCCTGATGCTGAGACCAAGCGGAGCCGCGACAAGCAGAAATACCAGGCAAGCTACCGCGATCGAGTACTTCTTGTGTATCTCCACCGCATAGCGCGAAATCTTCTGCTCCTGCCAGACGACGGTTCGACGCACGTTGTCAATCTCTCCCCGGTTCAACCGTGCCGCTGCGGCGGCATCGAGGTACACGGTGCGGGCGGCCGACGGACCCAGGTCGGCGGTACCGACACGACGCTCGATCATCGTGCCCGGACCGCCAGCATTGTCCGCCGCGCTGTCGGCGAAATCGTTCGGCCCGTCGGTATCGATCTGGTCGTTCAGATAGTTCAGGTCAGAAGGACTGGTCCCCGTAGTGTCATGCGAGAAGCCTGGTGCGAGTGCCACAAGCGACGCCTTGCTCGTTGCCACGGAGGCTTTCAGCGAATCAACCAGCGTCACCATGTCGGACGTACGCATCGTGCGGTCTGATCGGCGACCTTCGCTGGGGTCGGTACGGGAAAATTGCAGGTCATCGATCGAGAACCCAAGGACGTGGCGCGCAAAGCGGATGCGTTCATAGCGCGTCGGTTCTGTCGATGCGCCCTCACCGTCGAGGCGATGCAGTTCGCCGTCCTCGAGGGTCAGCACGACATTTCGACCACCGTTGCGCGTTTCAAGAAGACCACCCGCGGCTTTGATCTCGGCACGCATTCGCGGACCGGCCGTGTAGTCAAATACCGTGACGTCAGTCAGGCGGCCACTGCTGTGGTCGATGTCGCGAACGAGGATCGAGTAGTTTGAAACGCCCTCGTAAAAGACCCCGGGCTCGAGCACAAACCCGGGCCGTTTCTGCCGGATGTCCTGCCAGAGGACCTTCGCGCGAAAGTTCGACTCCGGCAGCACGATGGTGTTGAAGTACGTCATGCCGCCTGCCAGCGCAAGCGCGACAGCCATGGCGGGCCACGTGAGCTGGAAGAACGATACTCCCGAACTCTTCATTACCGCGTAGGCACGCGTCTCAGCCACCCGGCCAAAAACCATCAGGGTCGCGATGAGGACCGACATCGGAACGGCGAGAACGAGCATGTAGGCCAGACTATACACGATCAACTCAATGACCGCACGCAGCGGAAGCCCCTTGCCGACCAGATCCGGCATGTGCTTGATCAGGAACTGCATAAGCAACAGGAACATCAGCGCCGCCAGCCAGCCGAAGAACGGGGCCGGGAGCATCCGAAGGATCATCCTGTTAAAGCGAGTCAGCACGGAATCCTGGTTTGTTGCCCTCTGGTACGCCAGGAACGCGGACCGGATTCTGCCGCAGCCAAATCGAATGCACAACAGCCAGTAGACACTT
>JAUIJQ010000537.1 GCA_030431165.1 Rhodothermia bacterium
GGTCTGCCGGGCTGACAGCGATTTCAGCACGCGCAAACGCGGGACCGTCTGGATACGCCATGTCAGAGAATGAACCCGATCCGCCGGATGTGCTCATGTTCAGTCCTGTCCCGGTAACGGAGCAGGAACTGCTCAATGAAGTGTAGACGGTGCCGCTTGGGTCAACCGCCACGTCTGTCCGACAGCCTGTGTTTGTGCTGCCGCTGGGATACACCGCGGAAAACGAAGTGCCTCCGTTTGTGCTGCGATAAAGGCCACCGGCCGTTGCGGCATACACTTCTGACGAGCCTGCTGAGGGGTCTGTTGCGACCTCCCACACAAACTGCCATGCGCTTACGAACTGGTTCGAAAAGGTGGTTGTCGTCGCGGCGAGTGCTGACCAACTGACACCATTGTCGGTCGACTTGTAGAGGCCGTTTCCATAGAAGGAGGCTCCTGAGGCAGCGCCCGAAGCGCCGCGAAGCTCGCCGGTACCGGCGTACCAGGTGTCCTCCGCGCCTGATCGCGTGTCCTGCGCGATAGCCGTTACGCTGTGCAAGTCGGCGTCAGCGAACGAGTCGGTCCAGGTGGCACCACCGTCGGTGGAGCGCCAGATACTCCCGGTCACGCCGCCGGCAAGCATGATGTCTTTGTCACGCACATCGATGCCGAAGCCTCGCGTGCGGCCTCCAACATTAAAAGGTCCTCTTCGCGTCCACGACAGCGCAGCGGTCTTTGCCGCATGACGTGGTAGAGTGCGAGCGTATGCAAGCTCGCGCGTGCGCATTCCCGGTGGAACAACCCCGGTCGAAGGGTCAGCCGTACGGAGCTGCTCGAATGTGAACCGCGCATACGGATCATCTTTGGTGCCGATCGCCGCCTTCACGTTTGGTCGGGCAAGCTCGGCGGCATTATCCGCCACAACTGGCGTCTGCTCGGAGTGTTGGAAGATGCCGGGGACAACTACGAGGGCACCAACAAGGAGAATCAGGGCCGCAATGGCCGCGTAGTGACGAAGCTGCATGGGACAAGGGGGGCGTCTGGACGGATCATCTGACAATCGGTGGGCGAGAGTACCAGAGGGAGTACCGGGTCCGCTGTCTCCAGCGCGAAATCCTCTACCTCTCAACGTCGATATCGACCCCTGTGAATACATGGTAAAGGTTTTGCCCTAAAAAGGCATCAACCTTCAGCCATGTCACGGTCCTATTCAGCGGCTCCCGTGGCAAATGCGACGGCATCAGGCCATGCGTCCCGCGCAACCATCAAGTCGGTGTCAAGTGGTTGAATAACAGGATAGTAGGCGCTGCTTCCGAAGATGTTTTGGGCTATCCGCGCCTTGAGAAGAATCTTCAGGGACGGCTCCACGCGTGCCCTGTCTCTTGCCGAAACGTTCGAGGCGTAGGAACCCAGCAGATCCTGCGAATCAACGAATTCCCAGAACCGATTCATCAGAGCCGCATCAACCGAGAACGCGGACATAAACCGGTCCTGGTCTGATTCCCATCGGCTGCGCCACGCGTCCTGTTCGCGGTCAAACAGGTCACGCACAAACCGGATATCCGCGATGCGTGCGTTCAGCCTGCGAAACAGCGGATCGAGCAATACGGACGATGAGTCGATCTGCACGATGCGGTCGGGAAGGACGCCGCCACCACCGGCAACGGTGCGACCGGCGGCCGTCGAATAGCGAAGGGAATCGGGCACCTTCTCCGCATCAAGAATGGCGGCATGCTCAAACTTGCGTTCGAGGTAGTCGTGCATGTCTGCACCTTCGTACGGGGTCTGGATAAGACGCCCGGACGGGGTGTAGTATCTCGAAACGGTAAGGTGTATGTAGCTGCCGTCGTCCAGCGGAAACTGCTGCTGGACCAGCGCCTTGCCGAAGGTCCGCTCGCCGATGAGGATACCGCGATCGGTATCCTGAATCGCGCCCGCCAGAATCTCACTTGCGGAGGCGCTATTCTCATTGATCAGGACGAGTAGCGGAATACGCTCAAGCAGTCCGCCCCGCGTAGCACGTTCAGTTCTGACAATCGATCGATCCCGGCTGCGCGTTGATACGATATCAAAGCCTTCCGGGATCAATTCATCCGCAATCGCGACGGCGGTCTCCATGATGCCGCCGGGATTGTTACGAAGGTCGATAATGAGCCGCTGCATACCCAGTCCGGTAAGCTCAGCGGCGCTCTCCATAAACTCCCGATGCGTCGTCGTGGCAAACCGCCCGATTTTTATCAGCCCCGTCGAGTCGTCGAGCATGTAGGCGGCGTCGACCGAGAGGAGGGGAATGCGCCCGCGGGTGATCGTGATGGGTACGTCGTCGTCTGCGCCTCGACGTTTCACCGTGATAGAAACGTCTGTGCCGATTGCGCCCTTGAGACGGCGCTGAACCGTACGTGACGAGTCGCCGACTGACGAGGTGCCGTTGATCGTAACGATGCGGTCACCGGGCAGCACGCCGGCACGTTCGGACGGGCCTTCCGGAACGGTCGAGCTCACGCGAGGCGTGTCAGCCACAAGTTCGTACCATATCCCGACGCCGCCGAATTCACCCCGAAAGCCGTCCTGGACGGCCTGGATTTCTGCGGCGGAGATGTAGTTCGAATGTGGATCCAGGCCCTCGAGCATGCCAAAGATTGCGGACTCGGTAAGCTTGTCAGTATCGATGTCATCGACGTAGCGGCCGGCGATTAGTCGGTACGCTTCTTCGACCTTCCGAAGTTGAGCGGAATCAGGAGTTCGGAGGAAAGCATCCCCGAGTGTCGTCCCGAGCAGGACGCCAAACAGGAAGACGATGGCGGCGGGC
>JAUIJQ010000538.1 GCA_030431165.1 Rhodothermia bacterium
CGCCGACCCGTCTCCAGACCAGCACGGCGCTGTACACTGCGTGTTCGGTCTTCAGGGATCACCGCTCGTAGCAGGAACGCGAGGACTGCACCCGCCGCAAAACCTCCGATATGCGCGCCGTATGCTACGCCGCCAACTTGCCCACCGCCGAGCGAACCCACGCCCTGAAAGATCTGGAACAGAATCCACGCTCCGAGTGCAATCACCGCCGGGATGCTGATCACCCAGTAAAACAGGATTGCCGTCACTCGATTGCGCGGATACAACACCAGGTACGCGCCCAGTACCCCCGAGATCGCGCCCGAGGCACCAAGGTTCGGGACAACGCTGCCTGGATCCAGGAAGATCTGAACAAACGTCGCAGCAATACCACTCACGAGATAGAACAGCAGGAATACGCTCGACCCAAAACGGTGCTCAATGTTGTCACCGAAGATCCACAGGTACAACATGTTTCCCAGAAGGTGCATGATCCCGCCATGCATGAACATGGCCGTCAGCACCGTCAGGTATATCGGAACCGGTCCCGGCGCCTGAGGCAACGTCACACGCCGCCCGTTGAAGTCGACTGACTGAGGCGTCGTTAGATCCACACCCCCCGTGATTTCAGCGGGGATCACGCTGTATCCGACCGTGAACTGCTCATTTGCTCCAAATTGCTGAAGCAGCACAAAAACGATAACATTTGCGACCAGCAAAACTATCGTCACCAGTGCCGGTCCGGGCAGGTCCCGGTCATCGTCCCTTATCGGAATAAGCATATCTTCTTGGCCGAATCGCGGAAGGCGCCTTCTCTTGCGCCGCAGTTTGGGCTCGAAGGTATAGTCCTCAGGCCTTCAGAACAATCGTAAGACTTCATCAAACTACTGTGTCGCACTCCGCCAACCGAACCAGCCGCGCACAGGCGGCAGAGCAAACAGAAGCCCTGACATGACGCCCGCTAGCGAACCTCGCACGCTTAGAGTAGCAATCCTCGGTGTCGGACTCATTGGCGGATCGCTCGGCATGGCCCTGCGTAGCGCAGCCGGGAACAGGTCGGACGCGGACAGTACAAACGCCGGCAGTACAAACGCCGACAAACTTGTCGTGGTTGGATTGGATGAACCCGACGTGCTGCAGCGAGCAATTGAGCTTGGCGCGATCGACAAACGTGCGGCCAACCCGAAACACGCTGTCCAAGACGCCGACGTTGTCTTCCTTGCCGCGCCTCTGAGCGCGAATGTCCGACTGCTATCCGAAATAGCGCCTCATCTGCAGCCCGGCGCCGTAGTCACCGACATGGGTTCGGTTAAGACACCCATCAAGCACGAGGCTGCAGATCGCTTGCCGGACTCCGTGACGTTCGTGGGCGGTCACCCGATGGCTGGATCCGAAAAGAGCGGGATCGGTGCCGCCAACGCGTTTCTGTTTGAGAATGCCACGTATGTGCTTTGCCCCGGCGGCGCCGATGTCCCTACCGCTCTGGTGCGCCTGATCCAGTCGATCGGCGCCCGCATCCTGGTACTTGACGCGGACCAGCACGATCGAATCGCCGCGACCACTAGCCATCTGCCGCAATTGCTGGCCGTGGCGCTTTCGGGCTATGCGGCGCACGAAAACGAGGCCGACGACAACGTACACCGGCTCGCAGCCGGCGGATTCCGGGACATGACGCGTGTTGCAGACTCGTCGTTTGACCTTTGGGCCCAGATACTTGCAGCGAACCACGGCCCCGTCCTGGACGCTCTGGCCGGATTCTCCGCAGACCTGCAGCGCTTGCGCAATCGGCTTGCAGCCGAAGAGTACAAGGACGTGCGCAGCAGGTTCGACAATGCACGTACCTTCAGGGAATCGGTGCCAAAATCGACGAAGGGTTTCCTTCGCCCTTTGGCAGATGTGTTTGTATCCGCCGCGGACCGCCCGGGCGCCCTGAACTCCATCACGCGCGTACTTTTCGAAAACGATCTTAACATAAAGGACATCGAGCTGCTCAAGTTGCGCGAGGGTACCGGCGGTACTTTCCGAATTGGATTTGATTCGGATGCCGAAGCCGAGCGCGCAATCGCAGTCCTTGTATCAGACGGCCACACGGCGCACACCTTATAGCAAACCACCCGCTGCATGACGACGCACACAACCAAACGTACTGCGCTCTTTGATGAGCACGCAAAGCTGGGCGCGAAGATGGTTCCGTTCGCAGGCTTCGAGATGCCGATTCAGTATTCCGGCATAATCGAGGAGCACATGGCCGTCCGCGAGGCCGTTGGCCTCTTCGACGTCTCGCACATGGGTGAGGTTACCGTCAAGGGGCCGCACGCATTCGAGTTTGTGCAGAACCTTGTGACCAACGATGTCTCGAAGATGTACGATGGCCGGGCCATGTATTCCGTCATGTGCAACGAGCGTGGCGGGATCATCGATGACCTGATCGTCTACCGCGTCGCTGAGGACGACTACTTCATCGTTGTGAACGCATCCAACATCGAAAAAGACGTTGCGTGGATGCTGTCCAACAACCCCATGAAAGCCTCCATTACCGACGTGTCAGACGCCATGTCGCTGATTGCCATTCAGGGCCCTTCCGCCTTTGACGTCGTCCAACAGCTCACACAACACGATCTTTCGTCGCTCGGATTCTATCACTTCCTGCCGATGAAACCCGGCGAGTTCCTGGGGTGCAAGACGGCGTACCTCTCACATACCGGCTACACCGGTGAGGCAGGACTCGAGATCTACTGTGAGAACGAATCGGCTGCGCATGTCTGGCGGGAGCTTATGCGCGTTGGTGAAGCCGCTGGCATCAA
>JAUIJQ010000539.1 GCA_030431165.1 Rhodothermia bacterium
TACCAGGTTGCCTTGCGCCCGGGAAATCCGACAATAAAAATGTCATTTTCACCGTCGGCGTTGAAGTCGTAGACGTGCGCAAAGAAATTGTCGGTGTATCCGGCAGGGTCGTACGGTCTTGGCTCGTAGTAGGCACGGCGACGCGCGTAGTCGGGTCCTTCATACCAGTACGGGCCCGAGATGATGTCATTTACGCCGTCGTTGTTGAGGTCGCCAAACGTTGCGCCCTCGCCGTAGAACGTTTCGTCGAGCACCTGTTTGTCGAATGCGATTGACCCGGTTGGGAGTTGTCTGATTGTGATGTCGCGGTGCCACACCTCAGCCGGCGCGCCACTGTGGATCTGAAGACACACCGAGCCCTCGTTGCTGACATGATCACGCTCAAGGAAGTCGACGGTCTTCAGTCCGTTGAGCCACACTCTGATGCGGCGGCCTTCAGCACGCACAACCAGGTCATTCCAGTCGCCGTTACGCAGAACGGGTTGTACGTCCTCAGGCGCTGCCGCGGCGATGTATCGGTTACGTCGGGACTCGTCGTACAGTGAACCCCACACCGGTGCGCGGCCGGTTCCATTGTCAGCGACGGGACGACCGATGACTTCGCTGAACCAGTCAGAGGAGACGGTTCCGATGTCGGCCTGGTAGCCTGATACTTCGTGGTGGCCTGGTATGCGGCTGCTTCTGAACTGGACTCCGCCGTTGTCACCGGGGCCGACCAGTTTGGCCGAGAAGCGCAGCTCGAAGTCGTCGAACGACTCGACGGTGCACAGGAACGCATTCTCCGGGATGCGCTCAGCCAGCGTGCCGGCGACGATAGCGCCGTCCTCAATTCTGAAGAGCGAACTGCTGCCTTCCCAGTTGGTCAGCGACTCGCCGTCAAAAAGAGGCCGGAAGGCCTTGTCTTGCGCCTCCGCGCTTCCGGCTGTGCTTCCGGCTGTAATGAGGAGTGCGACCGCCATTGCGAAAACGGCGGCGGCTGGATTCCGAGTGTGCATGTGCCAGCGTCGAGTAGTACCGAACGTCCGTTCATCCGAAGATACACGGATGTGCATGACTTTTACTCGGGCAGTTGCTACACTTCACCGCGCTCATCAACACGGATTATCCAAATGGACAAGGTCAAGGTAGCAGTAGTTGGTCTCGGATTCGGGGCAGAGTTCATTCCGATCTATCAGCGGCATCCGGATGCCGAACTGTGGGCTATTTGCCAACGCGACGAAGACAACCTGAACAAGATCGGCGACCAGTTTGGTGTTGAGCGCCGGTTCACGAGCTATGAGGCATTGCTCGAAGAGTCTGAACTGGACGCGGTGCACATCAATACACCCATTGCCGTTCACGGTGCGATGTCCATTGCTGCGCTGAACGCTGGAAAGCACACGGCGTGCACGGTGCCGATGGCGACGACCACCGAAGAGTGCCTCGAGATCGTTGCGGCTCGAGAACGGTCGGGAAAGGTCTACATGATGATGGAGACCGCCATTTTTACACGTGAATACCTCTATGCCAAGGAGCTCGTCGATACGGGAAAGCTTGGCAAAATCCAGTTTCTGCGGGGGTCACACCAGCAGAACATGGGGCTTCCGGGCTGGCCCAGCTATTGGTACGGGTTTCCGCCGATGCACTATGCGACGCACGCGGTAAGTCCCTTGCTGGCGCTGGCGGGCGGTGCCGCTGAATCGGTCGTGTGTTTTGGCAGCGGCCGAATCAAGGAGGAGTACATCAAACATTACAACGCACCGTTTGCTGTAGAGTCGACGCTTGTCAAGCTGCGCGACAGCGACCTTGCCTGCGAGGTCACCCGGTCGCTGTTTGACACGATTCGTCAGTACCGGGAGAGCTTCGACGTGTACGGCACGAAGCTGTCGTTTGAGTGGGAGCAGCTGATCGGCGACGGTCCCGTCATCTACTCCGGCTACGAGGATGCCGAGCGTGTTGAGGTGCCGGACTATGGCCATCGCCTGCCGTCAGAGATTTCGGCGTTTACGCAGGCGGGTGTGTACGACGAAGAGCACGAGCATACATCCTTTATTCAAGGTGGCGGACATGGCGGGTCGCATCCGCATCTCGTGCACGAGTTTGTGCGGTCGGTTGTTGAAGGCCGCGAAGCTATCGGTGACGCGCGTCAGGCTGCCAACTGGACGATGACGGGCATCTGTGCCCACGAGTCAGCAATGAGGGGAGGAGAGCGGATCACGATCCCGACTGCCTAGACTTCCCCTGACGAGCCAGCACGGGTTAGTGATCGCCGCGTGTGCGGTATTCGTCCCGGTACAATCCGATCTTCTCAAACGGGATTGTCTCAAAGCCAGGGATTTCCGTGAACACGGCCGCTGTGTCCACCAGCGTGTAGTCTCTGGCATGCCAGTCCCTGAATCCGGGGTCGTGACCAATCTGCCAGTTGTCACGTATCTCGATCTGGATGTTGGCGTGATCCAGTCGTACCGCCTCTTCGGTATTGACAATGAGATTCTGCGCGAACACGTTTCTGCGTGGAATCATCCCGGCATACGTCTTTCCGACGTCTGTTGACTCGGGTAGTACGTCGAACCAGTCGGTCAACTCCGCGGAGATCCCACGCTCGGCGAGGTATTCCACAAAGGAACCGTTGACCGCTTCGCACAGTCCGGCCCAGTTGCTGCCGGGCCCGTCCCACATGCCCGCGAACTCTTCCGCCTGTTCGCTGGCGTAGAACTGGGTGACGGCAGAGTCCAGCATGGCCGTGCGCGCGCGATCTACCGTCGAAACGGGAACGTCCCCGTCCACGTCCGGGGTG
>JAUIJQ010000540.1 GCA_030431165.1 Rhodothermia bacterium
GGTCGTCTTTGTCTTTCGCTTTCTCGATGTACTTCTTGTAGTTGCCACCGTCTGCCTGAATCTGCTCAAGCATGTGGATCACTTCCTGGTTCGCTTTGCCGTGTAGCGGACCGGACAGGGCGCTGATTCCCGCTGAAATCGAAGCGAACAGGTCTGCACCGCTACTGCCGACCATGCGCACGGTCGATGTGCTGCAGTTCTGCTCGTGATCGGCGTGCAGAATCAGGAGCATGTCCAGCGTCTCGGCGAGCAACGTCGGGACCTTGTACTCCTCGGCCGGGACGGCAAACATCATCTGCAGGAAATCCTCGGCATACGTAAGGTCGTTACGCGGATACACGTACGGGTGGCCGATCGACTTCTTGAACGAAAACGCCGCAATGGTCTTGAGCTTCGCGATGAGGCGGATGATGTTCAGGTCCAGATCAGCGGGGTCGCCCGAGTCGGGGTAGTACGCCGCGAGGGAAGAGACCATCGCCGACAGCACACTCATCGGGTGTGCGCTGGGCGGGTACCCTTCGAAGAACTTCTTCATGTCCTCATGCAGCAGCGAGTGATGCGTGAGGTTGTGCTTCAGAACATCCAGCTCGACCTCGGTCGGTAGCTGCCCGTAGATGAGCAGGTAGCAGACTTCGACAAATGAGGAGTTCTGGGCCAGATCCTCAATCGAGTAGCCACGGTAGCGCAGGATCCCCTGTTCGCCATTGATGAACGTAATTGCGCTTTCGCAGGCGCCGGTATTCCCGTATCCCGGGTCAAGTGTGACAATACCGGATGATTTCCTCAGCCGCCGGATATCAACGGCAACCTCGCCTTCACTGCCGGACGTCACCGGAAGTTCGTATTCTTTGTCACCAATTGAGAGTACTGCGCTGTCCATGCTCGGTCTTTCCTGCTGAAGTGCTTGGCTGACGTGTTCCGCCGAGTCGTTCAATCGACAGATTCAGACGGCCAACCGGTCTCTTTTACCGGATTTCTGGTGCCGGATTTGGCTGTGCAGAAGATAAGATAATGAAGGGGGTCACGCTATTGCGCGAGGCCCTCACAACGGATGCTCAAGAAAACTCCTTATCCGCAGTACGCTGATTTTCCCGGGTGGCGCGGGAAACTCAACGACGTCATCTTCGGAACCGAGTCGCCCGCCGGCAGGACCTTCGATGTCGCGCTGATCGTGGTGATCGTGTCCAGTGTCATTGCGGTGATGCTGGAGAGCATCACCGGCGTCCGACTGGCCTTCAGCAATGAACTTCGGATTCTTGAATGGGTCTTCACGATCCTGTTTACGGTTGAGTATCTGCTGCGCCTGATCTGTGCCGCGAAACCGTTTCGGTATGCGACCAGCTTCTTCGGTGTCGTTGACCTTATGGCGACGATTCCGACGTATCTCAGCCTGATTATCCCGGGGGCGCAGTACCTGCTTGTAATCAGGCTGCTTCGGATTCTGCGCGTATTTCGCGTCCTCAAGCTGGCGAAGTACATAAGCGAGGGAGACACGCTGGTGCGTGCACTCCGCGCGAGCCGCCACAAGATTGCACTCTTCCTCTTCACGGTGCTGACACTTGTCGTGATTCTTGGATCCCTGATGTACCTCATCGAGGGTCCGCGACATGGTTTTACAAGCATTCCCAAGAGCATCTACTGGGCGATCGTTACGCTGACGACTGTCGGATATGGGGACATCTCACCGCAGACCAACCTCGGGCAGCTTCTGGCGTCTGTGGTCATGATCGTCGGCTACGGCATCATCGCCGTCCCGACCGGCATCGTTACGGCAGAGATTGTGCAGGCCAATCGCACCCGGCTGCGGTGTGCGCGATGTGCCACCCAGGACCATCAACCCGATTCGGTTTATTGCCGCCATTGCGGAGAGCGCCTTGTCCCGTAGATGGCGCGATTGGCGTGATGACTTCTGGACTGTCCTGGAGCAGTCTGTCTTCGTTGAACCGTCGACAAATCGGACGTTCAATCCGTATCGGGATGTAGTAGACGGCGTTGAAGTTGCAGACGCCGCCTCCATCCGACGAGAAAACCTGGCGGCCTATCTGGGGTGCTTCGCAGATCGGCCACCGACACTGATTGTGGCAGAGGCGCCCGGACCGTGGGGTTGCCGCTTTTCGGGCGTTCCAATAACGTCGGAGGCGCAGTTGATCGATCCCGCGTTTCCCGTTTCAGGAAGGGTTGCGAGTACGGGTGATCGTTCGCCGCACGCTGAGTACTCTGCCTCGATCTTCTGGCGTGAACTGGAACACGCGTTTCCCGGATTCCTTGTCTGGAACACGTATCCGCTGCACCCGCATCGAGAAGGCGCGCCGTTTACGATCCGGGCGCCGACCGCAGCCGAGATCGCGTTCGGGAGCGAACCCTTGCGTGCACTGTACAACCTCATGGAACCAGAGCGCGTGCTCGCGCTGGGCAGAAAAGCCGAAAAGGCGCTTGGCGCACTGATGATCGAGAACCAGTACGTCCGGCATCCCTCGCAGGGCGGTGCGCGAATATTCGCTGATGCGATGCGGGCGCTTTTTTCGTAGCGCTATTCATTCCATCGGCGACTTCGGGACACGACAGGACTACACAACGGCATGAAATCAGAACGCGGACGAGGCGACGATCTGTTTGGCGCTGCGGGCAGATCGTTCCTGGAGCAACGCGCCCCACTTGCTGACCGCATGCGCCCGCGTACGCTCGACGAGTACGTTGGCCAGTCGCATATTCTCGGGCCGGGCAAGCTGCTGCGCCGGGCGATAGAAGCAGACCGCGTGACGTCTCTGATCCTA
>JAUIJQ010000017.1 GCA_030431165.1 Rhodothermia bacterium
TGTAATCCTCATGCGCATGGGCGCCGCGGCTTTCCTTGCGCGCTTCCGCGCCAACCACAGTCGCCGAGGCGCTGATCATCAGGTTTTCAAGTTCCAGCGTTTCAATGAGGTCCGAGTTCCAGATCATCGACCGGTCGGAGACCTTCACATCAGGCATTTCCTTCCACAATTCCGCCATGCGCTTGCAGCCGGATTTCAGCGATTCCGCGGTACGGAATACGGCGGCGCAAACGGCTGGATCGCTTGCCGATACAACGAGTCGCCGCCGTTTATCGCGGGGGGTACCTACTATCCTGATGGCCTGTACAATCTGATCGAAGTTGTCGTGTCGGGGGACTCGCCTACCGGCAAGAACCGCGTAAAGACGACGCGCGGCAAAGGCAACGCAAAGGAGCGTGGGAAAGACAAAACCGGTGCACTGAAGATTACGCGTGACGGTGCGCTAACCGAAGACCTCGTGGTATTCTTTGCTGTTGAGGGCACGGCTGAGAATGGTGTCGACTATACTCGGGTTGACACGTTCGCCGTCATCAGGGCAGGCAACACATCCACATACGTGATCGTCGACCCGCTGCCTGATACGGGCGTCGAAGGCACCGAGACGGTTTCTATCGTTCTGCTTCCACACGATGAGTACGAAATCGAGGAAGGCCTCGAAGCCGCATCACTCACGATTGCCGACGGTGGCGGTCCGGTTGGCAACGAAGAGCTATCAGTGGCGCACCTGGGTTCGCTCAGGGCGTTCCCGAATCCGTTTGTGGACCATCTCAGTATTGAGTACGTGAGCGACGCCAGTGAGGATGTCACGCTGACGGTGTTCGATGCGCTGGGACGGTCAGTGCGGATCTCCCAAAAGCGACATGCGCAAGCCGGTGAATCGACCACCTTCGATCTGGAGACATCGTCGCTCCCTGCGGGACTGTACATCGTCAGAATCAGTGGTCGATCAGCCGTGACAACGCGGGCACTCGTTCGGGCGCAGTAGATCACAGCACACCCGGTCGCAGTTCGCGCGAGCAAGGGTCGCAAAACCTCTGTACGCTCGCGGCCTCGTCAGGAAGCCGCAGTACTGACAACGATAGCGGTCCCCGGTCCGTCCCGGTGCTGACCAAAGTATTCCGCGACCGTGGCGGCGTGGTCGGCAAACGTGCTTCGAAGCCCCACGTCACCACACTCGCCTCCCACGATCAGGAGCGGGACAACTTCTCGTGTGTGATCAGTGCCGGGAAAGGTCGGGTCGTTGCCATGGTCTGCCGTAATGGCCAGTCTGCCGTCACCGGGCATCGCCTTCAGGAGATCCGGAAGCGCCCGGTCAAAGGCTTCGAGCGCTCGCGCAAATCCGGCAACATCATTCCGGTGACCAAAGTCCTGGTCGAAGTCAACCAGATTAGCCCAGACAAACGTCGGCGCACCGGCTGCCTCACGCATCACCCGCAACAGCTCCTCGACTCCTTCTGCATTTGACCGCGTCTTGACCGCCACATCAAAGCCGACGCCGGCAAACAGATCCGCCACTTTACCGATCGACACCGTGCGAATGCCCGCTCGTTGCAGGACGCGCTGTACCGGGTCACTCGGTGGCTCGAGGGCAAAGTCGCGACGCTTCTGTGACAGCCGCTTGAACGCGCCGACGGGACCGGCAAAAGGACGGGCAATTACGCGGCCGACTCCATGCGGCCCAACACACACCTTGTTACGCGCCGCTTCACAGATGGCGTACAGCCTGTCTACGGGCACGCGGTCAACGTGTGTGGCGATCTGCATGACAGAATCCGCCGACGTATAGACGATAGGATTGCCGCTGTCGAGGTGCTCGGCGCCCAGGCGTGCGATGATCTCCGTCCCCGAAGCAGCACAATTACCAAGGACGCCAGTCAGTTCAGCCGCAACGAGCAACTCCTTGATGACGGGGTCGGGGAAGCCGTCGGGATACGTAGGGAACGGCTCATCCAGCACAATGCCGGCCAGCTCCCAGTGACCAGACGTAGAGTCTTTGCCGGCTGAAACCTCCTGCATCCGACCAAAAGATGCACGCGGCCTGGAAACGGGCTGCACGCCCTCAAGTGGCGCGATGTTGCCGAGTCCGAGTGCACCAAGTTGGGGAAGGGTCGGATGAGCCTCGCTGCATACGTGCGCAAGCGTGTTGCTGCCCTCGTCGCCGTACAACGCCGCGTCTGTCTGGCTTCCGATTCCAACGCCGTCCAGGACGATCGTTACGAACAACGACAAGGCTCTACTCGAGGATCGTGCAGGCGCCCGACTCGAAGGCTTCCTCCAGGGCAGCCATGGCATCAATTCGGAATTCGTCGGCCGTCTCGTGCCGGTCCGCGAGCATCGCAACCCCGATGGAAACGCCCGAGTGGCCGATCACCGGGTCGGATTCGACCTGCGTTTCAAACGTCACAGCCCAATCTTCTACCTCGTTGATGTCACCCGCGTAGAACACACCGTACGTATACGTGCTGAAGCGTTCGATACGAATGGTCGGATCAGAATCGCGGAGCTGCTCCAGCAGTCGATTTTCAACCGACATGTACCCCGATGCCGCATCACCATCCGTCCCGCTCTGATTCAGGTGGACGAGCGCGAGCGCGAGGGGCTGCTCGTCTGCACGGGCACGTTCCATCTCTTGCTCCATCGCACGAAGACCCGCGGCCATGATCTCTTCGTCGTCACCCGCAGGTGGCTCGAGAACGTGATCAATGGTTCGGGCGAACTGCGTGATGACGGCCCGCAGGGCTTTTGATGCAAACGCGTCAGCCCGACGAGAGTCACACAGTAGAATGTGCGCGTCGACGTTGTTGCGTGCCAATGGGACGGCCGCGAGACTGTGGATCGACGTATGCTCGCTGTAATAGCGTAGCAGGCTGGAGTCCAGATCCCGGTTGTAGCTCCTGACGTGTACACTGCCCGGTCGCGCATTCTGCCCGACGTATGGCACCATGACCGTGTACTGTCCGCCGGTCCGCGCGTAGTCACTTCGACTTGCGATTGCCAGGATGCGATGGCGAAGTGAATTCTCGACGCGTTCAACGAGACAGGCGGTCTGAGCCCCCGTCACAGCAGCAAGCGCCTCAAGGCAAGGCAGGATAACACGGGAATCGAGCGCCTGATTGGCGTACCTGACTGAGTACTCCTGGTCGGCAACGGGCCGGATTGTAAGCGGGATTTCGTCTGGCCCGGCGACCATGGCGCCGTCGCCCGACGATCCTGGCAGCTCAGGTTCAGCAGCCGTTAGGCCCGCGTCCTTATCAGTCGGAGGCGATTTTTCTTTTGGCGCCGACGTCTGCGGCTCGGCATCGACGACGTCCCCCAGCACCCCACTGCCCGAGCCGGGAATGGGGCTTACCTTCTGTTTTGGCCGAATATCGAGGATTCCGAGGTCCGAGAGTTCGTCCCGCGGTTCGATCGGCTGGTATGTTGGGCGCGAGGCTTCTTGCCGCTTGCGCCAGAAAAATAGTTGGGTCAAGCCTGCCAGGACCGCGAGCAAAGCTGCGGTCAGAAATAACATTCCGCTGTTCAGGACGAGCGCCAGCACAAAGGCCAGCCCGGCCAGGGAACCGGAGAATACGTGCGCCATCGGCGAGTGGTGGGTTCCTCTTTTCGGATAAGAGGATGCGGAAAATACCCCCAGACGCCCTGAAAATCAATATGCCCTTGCGATGATGAGCATCGGGGCGTTGATCTAGTGCAGCGCGACCTTCTTGACGAATCGCCGAGCCGCAAGAAACGACCCGATCCAGCCCAGAACCGCCCCCAGGAACAGCATGGCGACAAACAACACGATCGCCTCACTCCCCGAGTACGAAACGAGTCCAAAACCCTCCAGCCACTGACTCATCATACGCTGGACAACCGCCACGACGCCCATGGCGACAACCGCGGCAATCAAACCCTGCAGGATGCCCTCAACGACAAACGGACGCTGCACAAAACTGTCGGTCGCACCAACGAGCTTCATCGTCCGGATAAGCAGGCGCCGGGCATAGATCGTCAGGCGCACCGTATTGGCCACGAGGAATATCGAGGCGAGGACGACAAGCGAACCAAGGAGAAGTCCCATCGACGTGATGGCGCGCAGGTTTCGTTGCACCTGGGCGAGCAGCGTCTTGTTGTATACGGCGTCGTCAACCTGCGACCACGATTTGAACTGCGCCTTCAAGCTTTCCAGGCTGTCTGTGTTCGAGTACGCCTGATCAACCCGGACCCGAATTGACGGCGGCAAGAAGGGCTCATCGAAAAAATCCTGGCTGCCGTCGCCGAAGTCGCGCTCAAAGATCGCCATCGCCTGCTCACGCGAAACGTACTCACCGGACTGCACGCCGTCGGTGATAACCGCGCGCTCATACAGTGCACGACCCAGCTCGTCGTCTGCGTCGTCACTCAGAAAGATCTCCATCTCACCAACGCGTGCCTGGAGCGCTGTTGAGACTTCCTGCGCCTTTGAGCTCACCATCAGGAAGAGCCCGATGAGTATGAGCGCAACTGCCATGGCGCTTGTGGACGCGACGGATGCGAACTTGGCGCGCCGAAAACCGAGTACGCCCTCCTTGATACTGTAGGCAAGGGACATAAGAGAAAGAAAACGCTTTCGACAATCGCTGTGGTGGGACGGCGCCCCCTAGGCAGGTGAAGCCGTAATGCTGGAGCCGTCAACCCACATCCCGCGGGGATACGAACCCAACACACGAACAAAATCGGCCATTCCTTGCAGTTTCGATAGTGCCGACGCAACATTCGCGTCGGTGGCCGAACCATCCAGGTCCAAGTAAAACATATAGCTACCCGGAATTCCGATAAGCGGGCGACTCTCAATTTTCAGCAAATCGATTCCATTCTCGGCAAAGATCGACAGAGCCCGAAACAGTGATCCCGGCTCGGTCTTGCCCAGCGCGTAGACGATCGATGTCTTGGATCCACCCGCGCCGGGAAGCGAGCGCGTCGCCGCACTGCGCGAAAGCGCCAGGAAGCGCGTGTAATTCTGATGGTTGCTCTCGATGCTTTCCGCGAGGACGTGCAGATCGTACACGTCGGCCGCTTTGATACTGGCAATTGCAGCTACACTCCTGTCTTCAATCGTCGCAACCCGCTTCGCCGCACCGGCCGTGTCGTAGACGGCCCGTTGCTCGACATCAGGGAGGTGGGAGCGAAGGAATGTCTTGCACTGGCCAAGCGCCTGCGGATGCGACATGACGCACGTGATGTTTTCGTACCTCACCCCGTGGCGAACAAGCAGGTTGTGGCGTATTCGAAGATTAACCTCGCCGACGATCCTGACCTCGTGCTCTCGCAGCAGATCGTAGTTCACGTGCACGCTGCCGAACAGCGTGTTCTCAATCGGTACAACGGCAGCATCGACATCTTCACGCATCAGCGCTTCGAATACGGCCTCGAACGACGGGAAAGGAACCGGCCGGCCCGCGGGCATCAGAACCCCGACGGCCTCCTCTGAAAAGGCGCCAACTTCTCCCTGGAAAGCAACTCGCTGCATAACCTACATGCGCTCCGGAGCGGAAATCCCAAGGACCGACAATCCGTTTGCCAACACGGTGCGCGTTGCGCGCGCAAGCGCCATTCGTGCGGTGGCAAGGCCCTGCTCCTCACCGATAATCCGGCAGTGCTGGTAGAACTGGTTAAAAGCGACCGCGACTTCCCTCAAGTACGTCGCGACGCGGTGCGGCTCTCGTGTCTCTGCGGCGCCCCCGATGACATCAGATAGCTGGAGCAACACCTTGATCAGGGCGGATTCGGTTTCGTGATTGAGCAGCGACAGGTCGGTGGTGTCGTCAAAGACGAAGCCCACCTCTTCTGCCTTTCGCAGGATCGCGCAGATACGAGCGTGCGCATACTGCAGGTAGAACACGGGGTTCTTCTCGCTGGCCTCCTTCGCCAGGTCCAGATCGAACTCCAGATGCGTATTCGACGAGCGCATCAGGAAGAAGAAGCGCGTCACATCTTCTCCGACCTCGTCCATCAAATCGTCAAGGGTTTCGTACGTGGCTTTGCGCGTACTCATCTTGACGGGCTGCCCGCCGCGAACAAGTGTTACAAACTGGTAAATGACGACATCGATTCGGGACGGGTCGAAGCCCAGGATGCGTACGCCCTCGAGCACATCCGGATACGTCGCAATGTGGTCGGCGCCAAAAACGTCGACAGCCAGATCAAAACCTCTTTCGAGTTTCGAGACATGATATGCGATGTCGGGAAGCCGGTACGTCGGCTCGCCGGTGCTCTTCACCAGCACCGTATCCTTTTCTTTCCCTAGTTCTGACGTCTTGAACCAGACCGCACCATCCGCATCATAGACGTATCCCTTTTCGCGTAATCGATCAACGGTCTCCCAGACCTTGCCGGATTCGTAGAGTGAGCGCTCGTTGAAGTGTTCGTCCATCCTGATACCGAGCCGCGCGAGCGTGGCATCGATCTCCGCAAAGATTGCTGTCTGCGCTGCCTGCTGGAACGGTTCAACACTATCGTCGGCGGCCAGCGCATCCCCGTGCTGCTCGAAGAGCTGCTGCGCGATATCAACGATGTAGCCGCCCAGGTAGCCGTCCTCGGGGAACGATGCCGGCACCTCTATCTCCGTTTCGCCCGACGAGATCAGCCTGGTCTCGCCATCCGGATCAACAAAGCCCAGGTATCGGGCGCGCACCGATTCTCCGAGGACGCGCATCTGGCGCCCCGCATCGTTGAAGTAGTACTCGCGCGTAACGTCGTATCCACAGGCGGCGAACAGATTGGCGATGGTGTCACCAAGCACCGCGTTCCGGCCGTGTCCAACGGTCAGAGGCCCCGTGGGATTTGCACTGACGTACTCAACGAGTACGCGTTTCCCTTTGCCCGACTCAGAGTGCCCAAAAGCAGGGCCTGCCGCAAGAATGCCGGATAGGCCTTTTTGCAGGAATCCGGTTGCGAAACGAAAGTTGATAAAGCCTGCTCCCGCAACGTCAATCGAGTCAATACGCAGGGGGTCGACCGGGAGCGCCTGTAATCCGTCAACAATATCCTGAGCAATGGCGCGCGGCGCGCGGCGCAGAACACGCGCGAGCTTCATCGCGACATTGGTTGAGAGGTCGCCGTGCTCCGGGTTTTTTGGCTGCTCGAATTCGAGTTCCAGGTCGTCTGGCAACGGCGTCTCGCTGGTTGCGAGTCCGGACACGACCCGACGCAGGCTCTGCTCCAGGTATTCAGTCATCTTGAATGAAACGCGAAGGTCAAGATCGGCGAGACAGTCACTGTGGGGCGACTGCGCTCAGGGACGGGAAGATAGGACGCGCCGTCAATACCCGTAAATCGAAAGGTCGTCCCGCCGCATATACAGATTCAGCACAACCGCCAGCATCATCGTGTTGGCAAGCAGTGCTGAGCCGCCGTAGGAGAGGAATGGCAATGGAATTCCGATAACGGGAAGTATGCCGGTCGCCATACCAACGTTCACAAAGAGGTGAACCAGAAAGATGCCGGATGCCCCGGCCGCCGCCATCACGCCAAACGGGTGCTTCATCTGCACCCCGGCGGCGATGATCCGGATGAGCAGATACGAAAACACGAGCAGAACGATGAGCGATCCGACAAAACCAAATTCCTCGCCGATCACCGAAAACACAAAGTCGGTTGACTGTTCCGGGATGTAGTCGCCCTGGGTCTGCGTGCCCTGCATAAACCCCTTCCCCGTCAATCCGCCGGAGCCGATTGCCGCTTTGGACTGCACGAGGTGGAAGCCGACGGTGTACCGGTACTCCTCGGCCTCGGGGTTCGTAAATGACAGGATGCGAGCGATCTGGTATTCGCTCAGGACACGCGGCAGTACCAATGAGATCAGCGCTGTCGTTCCGGCCGTCAACAGAAACGCAAACGCGGCGATGTAGCGTTCGCGCGTCTGAAGGAACAGCCACACCGTCACGAGTAGCGAAAACACAAACGCGGCCGGGCGAAAAACAAGCGCCAGGTATCCCGCCACCGCCGGCGACACAATCAGAACGACGGTGGCAAACGGGAAACCGCTCCAGAAAAGCATGAGCGGAATCAACGCAAGAAACACAAGCGCCGTCCCGGTGTCGTTCTGAAGCACGATGATGGAAGCGGGGATCAAGATCAGCAGCACAACCAGAAATCCGAATCGCAGGGGCGCCTTCTGCGCTCGTCTGGACGCAAGAAGCTGGGCGACGGCGAGTACGGTACCGACCTTCGCCAGTTCAGACACCTGGAGCCCGACTCCGCCAAATCGCAACCACGACCGCGCGCCATTAATGGACGGTCCGAACATGAGCGCGGCCACGAGCAGAACCAGACAGAGAATGTAGGCGGGGAACGCCGCGTTCTGATAAAACCGTACCGGCAACAGAAAGATGACGGTCGCGGCGACCAGAGAAATGCCAACCCACAGAAGCTGGCGGTCAAAGTTCTGACGCACGCTGTCGAGCAGGAACTCGGCCTTCGGGCCGTGGGTCGTCGAGTAGATCGCGATCAGCCCGAAGAGTACAAGTACGATCCACGCGGCAATGACGGTGACGTCGAGATTCCGGTACCAGATCCTCATGACCGGTCACCGTACGGGGGCACCATCCTCATCACCTTCGTCGTCATTCGCTCTTCAGTGTCATCACGTATGAGACGCGGGTTTTGCTCCACGCCGAGAGCTCGCCCTTGAGGTACTGCTCCGCGATGAGGCCGGCAATCGGTGCGGCCTGCCTGCCACCCTGTCCTCCGTTTTCAACGAGGACCGCGATTGCAATCTTGGGGTCTTCAAGCGGCGCGAACATGATGAACAGGGAGTGATCCTCCGCATCACCGGGAGCCTGCGCCGTCCCGGTCTTGCCACCTGCGCGGATGCCGTCGATTCGGGCACCGCGCCCCGAGGTGAACTCCACCACCCTGCTCATGCCGTTCCTGACCGTCTCAAAGTGCCGCGGTTCAATCGGAACGCGACGGGACGGATCCAGATCGATCGGTATCGTCTCGCCCGTTTCGGGATGCACGACACGATCAACAAAATGGGGCGCGTGCAGCCAGCCACCGTTTGCAATTGCCGCGACATAACGGGCTAGCTGCATCGGCGTGACCGTCATGTTGCCCTGGCCGATTCCCAGGTTGATCGTGTACCCGGAGGTCCATCCACTTGGGTACGTGCGATTGTAATACGCCGAGTCAGGGATGAGCCCCGGCTGCTGTTCGCCAATGTCCACCGGTAGCTCCTGGCCAAACCCGAACTCTGTCGCCCAGTACTTGAACTCGTCTATGTCGAGCTGCATCATCAGATTGAAGAAGAACGAGTTGCACGAATGCTCAATGGCCCGTTCGACGTTGATGCTTCCGTGCGCGACGCTGTTGAAGTCGCGAAACGCGCGATTACCCAGGACGTAGCGCCCACGACATTGATAGCGGGTATGCTCGGTGATGATGCCCTTCTGTAATCCGACGAGCGACATGAACGGCTTCCACGTTGACCCGGGCGGCATGCCTGACATGGTCGCCCGATTAAAGAGCGGTTTGTCGTCAGCCGTCTGGAGGGCAACCCACGTCGAGCCGGCGACGCTGGACGAGAAGAGCCGCGGGTCTGCCGACGGCTCGCTCACAAATGCGATGATGCCGCCATCAGCCGGATCAAGCGCAATCGCAGCGCCCCGCTTGTTTACAAACAGCGACTCGGCGAGCGCCTGCACCTTGCTGTCCAGCGTCAAATGCAGATCGTACCCCGAGACGGGGTCGACATCTTCGTCACCCTCGCGAAACGACTTGAACTCACGGCCAAGCTTGTTGACCAGCTTGAACTCCGCGCCGAGCTCGCCGCGCAGGTACTCTTCATACGTCCGCTCAAGGCCGGCTTTCCCGATCATGTCGCCCTGACGGTATCCGCTCTGGCGGCGAGACTCCAGCTCATTGCCCGCAATCTCGCGCACGTAGCCGAGGGCATGCCACGCATTGGCCTCAGTCAGGTACCGGCGTCGCTGCGAAATCTGGAATCCGACACCCGGCAGTCTGTACCGGTTTTCTTCGACGCGGCCGATTGCGTCAAGCGAGAGGTCGGTGAACGCAACGCTGGGCCGGAAAGAATTCCAGTCGCGTGCCCGCTGATACCGGTCAACAACGAGTGAATCGGGCACATTGAGCAGCGAGGCGAGCAGGGAAACGTTCTGCGGATCGAAGTAACGCGCGGTAAGCGTAACCGAGTAGCGGAGCTGATTATCGACCATCAGCACGCCCGACCGATCGTAAATCACGCCTCGCGCCGGCAGCGCGCGCACCTCACGCAGTGCGTTGCTGCGCGATTCACCGGTATAGGCTCGCGAGTCTACGATTTGGAGCCAGACAAGCCGGAGTACGAGTACTCCGATGATGGCAATCACAAGACCGGCGTAGACCCGAAAACGAAACTTGTATTCGAACACGGGCGGTGGGAGGCCACAAATGGGATTCGTGACGTTAATATATGCAGGGATCCGCCGTTGGTTCGCGGTGCGGCCGTGGTCGATATCGAGTCCACGATCGCGCACACGCGTATACAGACCGCGACAGGAGCCCCCGCAGATCGACCTGAATACGGGCGATGTGAGGCCCGGCTCAAGCCGACTGAGGTGACGCCCCGACCGTTCACGGGCGTTATCAAACGGTTCAGGAAATAGTTGCGCAGCGGGGGCACAAACAGCCCCGAGGCTGGTTTGCTTATTGCGCGATGAAGCGCTATCAAAGGGGAGAAAACTTGGGGGGTTCGTGTTCGCGTATGGAATCCAGGATGCCGTCAACCGCAGTTCGTCTAGCCGGTCTCGTGACCGGTCTGCTACTCCTGGCCGGGCCGCTGTCCGCCGATGCCCAGTACTTCGGCCGGAATAAGGTCCAATACGACCAGTTCGACTTCAACGTCTTCCGTACGGAGCACTTCGAGTTCTACTTCTACGACGAAGAGAGAGAAGCCGTACTCGACGCCGCAAGGATGGCCGAGCGCTGGTATGATCGCCACTCTCAGACGTACCTGCGTGAGTTCAAGAAGCGGAAGCCCGTCATCTTCTACGCGAACGACGCCGACTTTCAGCAGACCAATGCCATCTCGGGCAGTGTCGGAGAAGGCACCGGCGGCGTCACCGAGTCGCTAAAAGAACGCGTCACCATGCCGCTGACCGGTCTCTACTCTGAGACCGACCACGTCCTCGGCCATGAACTCGTCCACTCGTTCCAGTACGATATCGGACTCTCCCGCGAAGACTCGCTCCAGTTTGCATTTGGGTTGTTGCCGCTCTGGTTGGTCGAGGGTACCGCGGAGTACCTCTCGGTTGGGCGGAACGACGCGCACACCGCCATGTGGCTGCGCGACGCCGCGTTGCGGGACGACCTGCCGACGATTGACGATCTCTCCAACGGGTACAAGTACTTCCCGTACCGATACGGTCAGGCCTACATGGCCTACATCGGTGGCAAGTATGGTGACGCAGCGGTTGCCAACATCTTCAAGATGGGCGGACGCGTCGGCCTCGATTCCGCCCTCGTCTACACGTTGGGCATCAAGTCTGACTCGCTTTCTTCGGAGTGGATTGCCGCAGTCAAAGAAGCTTACCTGCCACTGACCGAGGGCCGTACCCCCGCTGACTCAGCGGGCACGCCGCTTGTATCCGAGAAGACCGCCGGAAGCATGAACATCGCTCCGTCGGCGAGCCCTGATGGCAAGTGGGTGGCTTTCCTTTCTGAGAAGGACCTCTTCCAGATCAATCTGTTTATTGCAGACGCCGAGACGGGCGAGGTAGTCAAGAGCCTAAAAGGCACGCGATCAAATCCGCACTTTGACGCCATCCGGTTTATCAGTTCGGCGGGTTCGTGGTCGCCTGACGGACGGCAGTTTGTGTTTGTGACGTTTGTGCAAGGCGACAACGAACTGGCGATTCTTGACTGGAACACCGGTCGCGTAACGCGGCGAATTGCGGTCGAGGGTGTGACGGCCATGTCAAACCCTGCATGGTCGCCAGACGGCTCCCGGATTGCCTTCTCGGGTATGAACGGCGGCATCAGCGACCTGTACGTCTTCGACGTCGAGTCGAGCGAAGTGACGCAGGTCACTGACGACAAGTTCGGCGACCTTCACCCTGCATGGTCGCCGGATGGCAAGACACTCGTATTCTCATCCGACCGTGGCCAGTACGGAACCGATTTCGAGACGCTTGACTACGCGAAGCTGCGCCTCGCCTTCGTCAACGTCGAGACGGGCGAAATGGACAGCCTCGTGCCCTTTGACAACGCTATCCATATCAACCCACAGTACTCGCCTGACGGGCGTTCGGTGTTCTTCATCTCTGACCAGGACGGTTTCAAGGACGTTTATCGCTATGCACTTGACGAGGACCTCGTCTATCGCGTAACCAACATCCAGACCGGCGTTTCGGGGATAACATCAACGTCGCCGGCACTCTCGGTTGCCTCACAGAGCGGTCGGATGATGTACTCGGTTTTCCAGAACAACGAGTACACGATCTTTACGCGAGAAGCTGACGAAACCGTCGGGACGGTCGTCGATGTGCACGACCGCGAGCTTGCCGCCAATGCGCGGTCGCTCCCGCCCGCGTATGCGCGCGATGCCGGTCTTGTCGCAAACTACCTCGACGATCCGTTGACGGGCCTGCCTGACCCGGAGGAGTACGAGATCGATGAGTACGGCGCACGACTGAAGCTGGACTATGTCGCGCCCCCGTCTGTTGGCGTGTCGGCCGGCGGACCGTTCGGAACGGGCGTTTCTGGTGGCATCGGCCTCTTCTTCAGCGACATGCTGGGGAATCATAATCTTACGGTTGTCGCCCAGGCAAACGGCACGTTCAAGGATATCGGAGGCCAGGTCTCGTACCTGAACCAGAAGCACCGCCTGAATTGGGGTAGCTCGATTGCGCACATCCCCTACCTGATTCTGTCCTCGAGGTATTCGGTTGCACCTGACGGCGCATCATACCAGATAGAACAGTATCGACAGCGGATTTACATCGACCAGATCAGCGTCCTTGGCTCGTATCCGTTCTCGACCACTCGTCGCCTTGAGTTGTCGGGCGGTTTTGTGCGGTACGGATTTGATTACGAGATCGAGCGCTACACGCAGGACTTCTTCTCGTTTACGCGCGAAGTGGAAAGCGTCCCCGCGCCTGACCCGATCTACTTTGCAAACTCGTCGCTTTCGTACATCGGTGACTTTTCGTTCTTCGGATTTACGTCGCCGATTCAGGGCGGACGATATCGTCTTGAGGTTTCGCCGTTTGTCGGAACGGAGCGGTTCGTCAGGCTGGTTGGCGACTACCGCCGATACCATTTCATTAAGCCGTTTACGTTTGCCATCAGGGGGATGCACGTCGGGAACTACTTTGCCAACGAAGATCCCGAGGAGCAGTCGCTCTTTACGCAGGAGTATCTCGGGTACGGCAGTAGCCTCACGTTTGTGCGTGGCTACAGCTACGCGTCACTGGATCCAACGGAATGTACCGTTGTGTTGCAGAGCGGTGCCTGCTCGTTCAACAACCTGTTTGGAACGCGTGTCGCGCTTGCAAGCGCTGAAGTTCGCTTCCCACTCCTGGGGTCGGAGCAGCTCGGCCTGATCAACTTCCCTTATCTGCCGACCGAGCTCTCGCTGTTTGCGGATGCGGGTATTGCGTGGACGCGCGACGAAGCGCCGGTGTTCGAGTTCAAGCGTAACCCAACATCACGATCGCCGGTCGTGAGCGTTGGCGCTTCGAGCCGATTCAACCTGTTCGGGTACATGGTCATGGAAATCTTCTACGCGTATCCGTTCCAGCGACCAGAGAAAGGAGCCCATTTCGGATTGCAGCTCGTCCCGGGCTGGTAGCATGCGCCCGAACATCCCTGAATTGTCAGTCCGCGCCAGGCCGGCCGGGCCTGTGGGACGCTGCCCGGCTATGCCGGATGTGGAGCCGCTGCATCATTCAGGGTAGCAGCGAACATGCTTACGGCTTTGCCAAAAAGCAGGACGCGATCCCCGTCGAGCCGGGTCTTGACGACGCCGCCGCGGTCCGACACCTGATGACCGGTCAGCTCGTTGCGCCCAAGTCGTTCAGACCAATAAGGCGCGAGGGCGCAGTGCGCTGACCCGGTGACCGGGTCTTCCGGTACACCAACGCGGGGCGCAAAGAACCGGGATACAAAATCGAACGAGTCGTCAGCCGAGGGCGCGGTTACGATCACCCCTCTGACCGGGAGCGTCCTGATAAGTCCCATATCGGGTTGGACCGAGCGCACTGCCCGTTCTGATTCCAGCACAGCGACGAGATCCATCCTGTTCTGGAGCACTTGATCGGGTGCGATACCGAGTGCCCCGTTCAGGACATCAGGAGCCGTGACGTGCGAAGGCGGCTCGGCCGGAAAGTCCAGTTGAATCCAACCGTCGTCGAGCGAGGCACCCAGTCGGCCGCTCTTCGTTTCGAAGATGATGGACTCGCCTGCCCGACAGATTCCCTGATCCCACAACACGTGCGCCGCGGCAAGCGTCGCGTGCCCACAGAGGTCCACCTCGTCTCCGGGCGTGAACCAGCGGAGCCCAAAATGGTCTCCGTTGTGCACAAGGAACGCGGTCTCCGACAGGTTCATCTCTGCAGCAAGATGCTGCATCCACGAGACAGCGGGGAACGCGTCCAGAACGCATACAGCCGCCGGGTTGCCCCTGAATGGCTGGTCCGTGAATGCATCCACGGTATACAGCTTTGTCATAGCTCCGTTACTTCTGCCGGAATACGAGGCTGAGCGGCACGCCGGTAAAGTCGAATGCTTTGCGCAACTGCCCTTCCAGGTATCGCTGATAGTTGACCTTTACGCCCCGCGGGTAGTTGCAAAAGAACGCAAACACGGGAGGGTCTGCCTTCACCTGCAAAACGTGTTTGATACGCACGTAGCGATTGCGGTACGTCGGCGGGTGGCGCCGCTCAACCGCGGCGAGCATCACCTCGTTGAGCTGGCTGGTCGGGACGCGAACGGCTCGTCGGTCCGCAACTTCGATTGCCGTGTCGAGCAGTTTCTGCACGCGCTGCCGTGTGAGCGCCGATACAAAGATGATTGGAACAAAGTCCAGTGTGGCCAGCCTCTCCTTCATGGCCCGCGCAAAGTCACGGGCGGTGTTGGTCTCTTTTT
>JAUIJQ010000541.1 GCA_030431165.1 Rhodothermia bacterium
ACAGCGAATGAGTGTCGATTTTCCGGAACCCGTTGTGCCGCCAATCAGCAGAACGATTGGCCGGATGTCGCGCGAGAACTGAATCCACTGTAGATACCTACGCGCAGCATCGACACCTTCGGCATCCGAAAGGTGCGCGTATGTCAGTCGCGCCAGATCGTCGGATGACAGCTCCATCGTCCCGTCCCGAATCAGGTGGCGCTCGATGGACGACGTAATGCGATAGCGCTTTTCCATCGGGAAGGCGCATATCTCCATCGAACGACCGAGCAGTCCCTTCGAAAACGGAGACGACTGCCCGTCGACATCGTAGACCTCGATCAGACGTCGACGCTCGGGGCCCGTCTGGTAGAGATCGTATGCAGAGCGATCTTTGCGGCTCTTCAGCCGCTTGGCAATAATGGAGCGAAGATCCTCGGTGGTGATCTCGTCCACGTCGCTAAGCTCAGACCGGACGGAGTCCGCGAGTTTGTAGGCTTCGTCAAAGTCGAGTCCTACGTCAATGAGTGACTGTGTAAGAATGCCGCGCAGGAACGGCACGCTACTCCGGTCTGAAGAGTCGCTTACGAGTGTAGACATTGTGGTGGGGGTTCGCGAATCAAATGTACGCAAATCGTGATCCAAACCCGGATGGCAACCGGGCTCTCGTGCGGGATACGTACATTCTTCGTCCGTCCAACGTACATCCCCTTCCACTGTGATCCTTGATCGCCTCCCGGAACTGGCCGCGTGGAAGCCACCCGGCAGCTGGCACCGCGTCGTGTCGGTTGAAGCGCACACGGCTGGTGAACCCCTCCGCGTGGTTGTATCTGGACTACCAACAACCGAGGGCCCGACAATTCTTGCGCGCCGCCGCGCAATGCGCGCGCAACACGATCAACTACGGACGGCTCTGATGTGGGAGCCGCGTGGCCATGCTGATATGTATGGCTGTTTGATCGTCCCGCCTGAACGCGTCGATGCGCACTTCGGCGTGCTGTTTACGCACAACGACGGGTACAGCACGATGTGTGGGCACGGGATCATCGCGGTCGTGACGGTCGCTGTGCAGATGGGCCTTGTTGACGTCGACCCGGTCTCGACCGAAGTACGCATTGATACACCCGCGGGCCGCGTGGTCGCGACCGCGCACCTTGACGAGGTAGGTGAACGTGTCGCGCGTGTCTCGTTTCGTAACGTCGTTTCGTTTGTCGAAGAACTTGGTGCGTCTGTCGAGGTCGATGGTATCGGTCGGGTTACGTACGATTTGTCCTTTGGCGGCGCCTACTACGCACTTGTTGACGCCGCGCAGGTTGGGTTGCGTTGTACGCCCGACAACGCGCAGCAGCTCACCGAGGTTGGGCGGCGCATCAAGCACGCCATCTCAAAAGCGCGACAGATTGATCACCCGGAGCAGGCTGACCTTGGCTTCCTGTACGGGACGATCTTTACGGGGCCGCCGGGAAATCCGAAGAACCACAGTCGCAATGTGTGTGTTTTTGCTGACGGTGAAGTTGACCGTTCACCGACTGGTACAGGCGTGAGTGCGCGCGCCGCCATCGAAGTCGCCCGAGGACAACTGGAGCTCGGCGAGGCCATCACGATCGAAAGCATCCTTGGGACAACGTTTGTGGTGACGCCCGTTGGTTCCGGTCGGTGCGGTGATCGCGAAGGGATCGTCCCGCTTGTGACGGGATCAGCGTTTATCACGGGGCGCATGGAACACTGGTTGGATCCAAACGACCCGCTGCGCCATGGATTTCTCCTTCGCTAACGCGGGCCGGCTGCACGATGGTACGAATACTCTCAGATGCTGACATTCGGCAGATCCTGACGATGGATGACGCCATTCGATGGATGCGCACGGCTTTCCGGGATCTGTCATCGGGCGCGGCACGCGTTCCCGTCCGCAGTTTTACGGCCATGCCTGAGCTGGGAGCCGGCCTGCTGTCAATGCCTGCCTTTCGCTCGTCCGATAGCCTTCTCGCGATCAAACTGATCACACTGCATGATCGCAATCCGCCGCTCGGTTTACCGCGATCCCGCGCAACCGTCCTGGTGATCGACGCGGAGCACGGGCAGGTGCACGGCATCCTGGATGGAGACTACCTGACCGCAGTGCGAACGGGGGCTGGATCGGGTCTTGCGACGGACTTACTTGCTTCGCCGGATAGTAAAGTTGTTGCCATGTTCGGAGCCGGCAAACAGGCCGAGGCACAGCTCGAGGCCGTGTGCGCAGTAAGGCCAATCAAAACGGCCTACGTGTATGCGCGGTCTGCGGCGTCAGCCGAAGCATTTGCGGCGCGCATGCAGGGGCGGGTCTTGGTTGATATCGTCCCGCAGGCCGCAAGAAGTCGAATCGCCGAAGCCGACGTGGTATGCACCGCCACGACATCGAACACCCCGGTATTCTCGGACGAGGAACTGGGCCCACGCGTACACATCAACGGTGTTGGTTCATACACGCCGACAATGGCTGAAGTGCCACCGGAAACCGTGGCGCGCAGCTTCGTTGTTGTGGATCAACGCGAGGCGTGTCTGGCCGAAGCCGGTGATCTGATCCAGGCAATTGATGCCGGATTACTCACGCGAGATAAAGTCGAAACGGAGCTCGGTGACCTCGTCGCAAACGATCATGCGCCGGCGCCGGCAGATTTTGCGGGGCATGACATCTCGTTCTTCAAGAGCGTCGGCAATGCCATTCAGGATCTTGCGGTCGCGTCCCGGTTGCTGAAAATCGCAGAGGACGTGGGCATCGGAGAGCTG
>JAUIJQ010000542.1 GCA_030431165.1 Rhodothermia bacterium
ACTCATAGGTGGCCAGTGGCGGGAAGCCAACGCCACCGGCGCTTTCCACGCAGAGAACCCCAAGACCGGCGAAGCACTGCCGGGAGAATACCCGATCAGCGACTGGTCTGACGTTGATGCCGCGCTCGATGCAGCGCAACGTGCATACGCGGAATTGCGATCGAAGAGCGGCAGCGACATCGCGGCGTTCCTGGAGCGATTCGCTGAGCGCATAGAGGCGCGATCCGAAGAGCTCTGCGCGCTCGCGTCGCTCGAAACCGCGCTGCCGGTTGAACCGCGCCTGGCGTCTGGCGAGTTGCCGCGAACAACCGGCCAGCTAAGACAAGCGGCCAAAGCGGCCCGCACCGAGAGCTGGCGAATGCCGGTCATCGACACGTCCAACAACATTCGGTCGTACTACGCATCGATTGGACCGGTGGCGGTCTTTGGCCCCAACAACTTTCCCTTTGCGTTTGGCAGCATATCAGGTGGCGACTTTGCGGCGGCGATCGCAGCGGGCAATCCTGTCATCGGGAAAGCCCACCCCCTCCACCCGGGTGCAACGCGGGTCCTTGCCGAAGAGGCCCAGGCAGCGGCATCCGAAACGGGTATGCCCGCCGGCACCGTGCAACTGCTGTACAATATGTCGTACGAAGACGGCGACCGGATGGCGGCAGACCCGCGCCTCGCTGCCATTGCCTTTACCGGGTCACGCAGGGGCGGATTGCGCCTGAAGCAGGCCGCAGACGCCGCGGGGAAACCCGCGTATCTCGAGATGTCATCGGTAAACCCTGTTGTGGTCCTGCCCGGGGCCTTGCGCGAACGGGCCGACGAGATTGCCGGTGAGCTGACGGCGAGCTGCCTGATGGGTACCGGACAGTTCTGCACCAACCCCGGCCTGATCATCGTCCAGCAATCCGATCACACCGCGGAGTTCGTCGACGCAGTCAGCCGCAAATTCGAAGAGGCCCCAAACGGTGTGCTCCTGTCGCGCGGCGGACTCGAAGGCCTCTCAGCCGCCGTCACATCACTGACCAGTGCTGGGGCTGAGCGCCTCGCCGGCGCGGAGCCATCCGCGGACCCCGGCTACAGCTATGCGAACACGGTCTTGAAGGTTAGTGGCGATCGTTTTTTGTCCGACGCCGAAGCGTTGCAGGCCGAGGCATTTGGCAACGAAACGTTGCTGGTGATAGCGGATTCTCAGGATCAGATGCAGGATATCATCCGACATCTTGAGGGGAATCTCACGGGATGTATCTACTCCGCGAGTGACGGCTCAGACGACGACGCGTATCGCGCGGTCGAGCCGGCGCTGAGGCAGCGAGTCGGCCGCCTGCTGAACGACAAGATGCCAACCGGGGTGGCGGTGTCGCCGGCCATGCAGCACGGCGGACCATATCCGTCGACCGGCCACGCCGGGTTTACGTCGGTTGGAATCCCAGCGTCGATGCTGCGTTTTGCGATGCTGCAGTGCTACGACAACGTGCGGCCACACCGGCTGCCCGCGGTACTCAAAGACGACAACGCAGCCGGCGCGTGGCGGTGCGTTGACGGCAACTGGACAACCTCGGACATCGGCGCCGCTGTTTAGGTCTGCCTGACCGTGACCATCTCGCAATACATCGAGCAGGACCTGGAATCGCGGATTCGCTCCGGTCGTGACCTGCCACCAAAGATTACCCTGGGCTCGATTGCGGAAACCTATGGCGTAAGCGCTACACCGGTCCGGACGGCGCTTGAGGGATTGATCAGAAGGCGACTCGTCGTCAAAGGTGAGAACGGGCGGCTACAGGTGAACGATCGCGTCAAAGGCCGCGTCAACGGTCGGCAGCGACCGGCCACGCCGAAGCCACCGTATGACTGGGAGTCTACACTTGCGCGCGAGCTGCTGCTTATGAGCCTTCGCGGTGAAGCCGGGTTTGTACGCGAAGAGTTGCTGGCAGAGCAACACGGCGTTGGCCGAACGCCACTCCGGCGCGTGTTGCACCGGCTTGCCGGCGGCGGACTCATCGAGCATGTGCCGCGGCGCGGATGGCGGGTGCCGGAATTTCACCGGGACGATATGGATGCCTTCATTGACATCCGGGAAACACTTGAAGTGAAAGCGCTTGACCTTGCGCGCGACGCGCTTGTCGAGGCTGACCTCGAAGCGATGCTCGTCGGCAATTCCGACGAAGCTGTGGCGCGGTCCAGCATCGACAATCGGCTGCACCTGTATTTCGTCGAGAAATCCGGCAACCGGTACATCGCGTCGTTCTTTGAGAACCACGGCGGTTACTACACGGCACTGTTCGACTATGCGGCGCTGGGCGCTCACGTCGTTGCTGATATGGCCGCGCAACACCGCGACATCCTGAACAACGTATTGCGAAAGCACTGGGCGCGCGCACGTGACGCATTGAGTGCCCACATCCACGCGCAGCGACCGGTGATGGCCAAAGTCATCCACGAACTCGAACAATCGCAGCACAACTAAACCGCGAGACCGACATGGACACCAGCATTTTCAGCGGATGTATCCCCGCGCTGATGACGCCTTGCACATCCGACCGCACGCCGAACTACGACGCGCTGGTTCAGAAGGGTTTGGAGCTCATGGATGCCGGCATGTCGGGCATGGTCTACTGCGGATCAATGGGTGACTGGCCGCTGTTGACCGACGAACAGCGCCAGGAGGGCGTACGCCGCCTCTGTGACGCGGGCGTCCCCACGATCGTCGGGACAGGCGCCATGAACACGCGCAGCGCGGCTGCGCACGCTCAACAC
>JAUIJQ010000543.1 GCA_030431165.1 Rhodothermia bacterium
GCACGAGCCGCTGCCGTCGTCGCCTCTCGGAGAATGTCCTGCCACTGGATGACGTCGCCGAGGCTGACTCCGAATCCATCGCGATCGACTTCTCCGGTGCTTCGCACCTCCTTAACCAGGGTGCGCGATTCCTGTTCCGTGAGCGGACGTGACTCGGCCCCGTCGTGCCGTAGGCGATCGTCGACGGTGTCGTGTGTGTGTACGTACGACGCGGCCATCGCGGGCCTTTTCATTACGTTCTCAGCAGCAAGGCTCTCAGCTTGCGCACGGACGCCTTGTACTTGATCGGAGGGCACAACCTTCTGATCTTGCGACAGGTAGTCAGGACGGCTGATTGCTTTGGCGGTGGCCTCCGCTGAACGATAATACTTGAGCTGTGCGGTTTCCCGGTGGGATCCCTCCATCACGATGTCGTTCGGCGATGAGTCCCTTGGCGTGAATGCATTTGAACCAAGCCCGCGTCTTGTCGAGTCCATGCGAAGGGTTCCGGCGTGCCATGCCTCGGCAACATCCCCTTTGGCATAGTGGATGTCCTTTCCGTTTTCGGCCAGGCGAGTAACCTCGTCGATCATGTCCTCGATCGAACACTCCACACGTGCGGCGTATTCGTCGGCGTACTCGCCTGCGACGGCGCCGCCGAAACTATCTACTGCGTTGCGATAGTCGCGTCGAAACTCCGACATCACCGGCCCTCGACGCCGCCCACGTAGGACTCAAAACCCTCGTCGAGGAACCGGGACAGCAGGTAGTCATACTGTAGCTCGTGATACTCTTTACGACGTGCTTGCGCGCTCAGAATCTTCTTTACCGGCCACGCCAACGCGGCGAGCGGACTAATCGGAAACACCGCCAAACCAGCGACAGCGCCGACGTTACTAGCCGAATCCGCGTCGCCGCTGCGAGTGGCAGCCTCTCCGCGGCTTTGAAGGCGCAATTCGTTCTGAAGAACTGCTTCCTGAATCTGATCCAAGTCCGATCGAGTTATTGTCATCGGCGTTTCAGCAATTAGCAATGCCTTTGAACCCTCGAAGTGGCAGCGCGCGCCGAATCGCCGGAAGGCCTCAGGGAGCACGTAGATGTACGAGTCGGCAATCTCACTTTTGCCGAGAAAAATCACCGGTTGGGACCCGCCCAGCGTTGCCTCATTGTCTTTGTAATAAGAAACAGTCCAATAGGTTCCCGTGTGAGCCGCTTGGATGGAGAGGGCGTGCGCGAGTCGCCGAGCGAGCGGGGCGAGCTTGTCGTTCGAAACGATAATGAACTGCATTGAGACCTGTTGAGTCGGATTCGCTGTTACGCCGCAGGCGCCACACCTGCTCTACGCCTTCTTTGCTGCTGATACCACTCTTCGCGACGGCGTGGATGTCGCGCTGGGCTTTTGCAACAGGTCGCCAACGAAACCGTCGGGGACGACGCTGTTCTCAGGTTCGCGCAATCGATTGCACCAGGTCTGGTAGTGTGCCGTGTTGCCGCTTCGGTTGGAGTGGACGGCGTTTCACCAGACGATTCCTGCGGCGGCCTTGTAAAGAGCTATCACCGTACCGTGATGGTAGCTTTCACGCCGCGATGCCGCTCTTGAGCGTCACGGTCTGTTCATCGTATGAAGATTGTGCGGGATTTCAGAAGATTCCGCAGGTGGGCGCCCATGCACGACGAACCGTTCCTGACCATCAAGCAAGTCGCGGCATTGCTGCAGCTTAGCGAACGCACGGTCTACGCGATGGCGAATCAGGGGCGCCTCCCTGGGGCAGTGGAGGTCGGCGGGTCCTGGCGCGTGATGCGTGCGAGGCTGATGCGATGGCTGGATGCCGGCGGCGACACTGCAACGCCTCACCTCAACGAGGGGGTGTAGCGATGCACGAGAAGCAGATGAACGAGACGGAGATCTGCCAGAGTTTCATTACTCCGGCCATCGAGCGTGCAGGATGGGACAAGCTCACCCAAATCCGCCGCGAGTACTCCTTCACCGACGGGCAGGTGCTCGTGCGCGCATTGGTCGCCGTGCGCGGCAAGCAGAAGCGCGCCGACTATTTGCTGTTTTTTGAGAGCAATCTGCCGTTGGCCGTGGCGGAAGCAAAGGACAACAAACACTCAGTTGGCGGCGGGATGCAGCAGGGTATTGACTACGCAGAGACACTGGACATGCCCTTCGTTTTTTCCGCAAACGGTGACGGCTTTCTGTTCCACGACCGCACGGGCCTCTCGACGCCCGTAGAGCGCTTCTTGAAGTTCGACGAGGTCCCGTCGCCCGAGGATCTGTGGAGCCGCTATCGCGCCTGGAAAGGCTTCTCCGACGAGGCCGAGCGGGTCATCCGCCACCCGTATTATGAGGACCCGACAGGCATTAAGGAGCCCCGGTACTACCAACGCATCGCCGTTCAGAGCTTGCTACGTGCCGGTCCGTCCAGCCATTGTTCGCAGAGTAGACTGAATTTGAGATCCGGCGGATCGCCCGTCAGGCGTCCCAGACGAATTTGTCGCAATTCCACCTGTCGCTTGTCACGCTCAAAACTCGCCGTTTCGTAGGTGGGGAATGTGCGACTCACGCGCATCCCATGTTGGTTGACGTACCGAAGTCGAAACTTCCCGTCGCGCTGGTGAATCGAATCCCGACTTCTCCTGACGTGATCCACGAAACTTGATCCAGCTGGTACAGTGGCTCCAACCGGAGCCGAAGATGAAGCGAAAGCGATTTACAGAAGAGCAGATTCTCGAGGTGCTCGCCGATGCAGATCGGACG
>JAUIJQ010000544.1 GCA_030431165.1 Rhodothermia bacterium
CCGACCACTGTCTGCTCGTCGGTGAAGGCGCTCAGCGATTCGCCGTGATGCACGGTTTTCCCATTGAAAACCTGCTGACCGAACGGTCTCGGAGGCTGTGGGTGCGCTGGAAAGAGTCGCTGTCAAACCGGGATGACTACCTGCCGCCCCATTCACCCGACGATCGGGACATCGGCGCCCTTGCCGAGCCGATCGAATGGCACTGGGGCACGATCAACTGCGATGCCGTTGACCTCAATGGAAACCTCAGTGGCGTTACAACAACAAGCGGCCTTTCCTACAAGATCCCGGGCCGGGTTGGCGATTCGCCAATCATCGGAGCGGGCCTGTACGTGGATAACGAGTACGGCGCTGCCGGGTCAACCGGTCGCGGGGAGGCCAATCTCGAGAACTTATGTTCTTTCTTAATTGTTGAGCGCATGCGCATGGGAGGCAAGCCAGAACAGGCGTGTCTCCATGCCTGTGAACGCATAGCCGAGCACACGAAACTCGCGCGCCTACTCCACGAAACGGGTCGACCGAATTTCAACGTCAAGTTCTACGCCGTGAACAAACAGGGCGACGTCGGCGGTGCGGAGCTCGTTGGACCCGGCGGTGAGATGTCGGTCTGTGATGCCGATGGTGTGCGTCGCGTGAAGCTCGCCCATCTCTTCGAGCGGTAGGTGGCGGGAGACCGGGCATTCAATGCCGACAAGTCACGGGTAGGCTTCAGGGACGAGTGCATTACAGCGCTTACTGATTCGCTGCACGGGTTTACGTCGTATCCGAAGCTACGGGCAGCACTTCAGCGCCGGCTTGGAGACGGACGTTCGATCGCGGAGCCCGCACCGTACGTTGTCGCTATCGGCAAGGCGGCGCTATCAATGTGCTCGGCTGCGGCGTCAGTTGTGCCGCAGATTCAGCGTGGTATCGCGGTTGTCCCGCACGGTTACTCCAGCACGTGGACTGCAGACCTGCCGTGGAATGGCCGACTTCAGGTTGTTGAGGGAGCCCATCCGGTTAGCGATGCGTCATCGTGCGCGGCCTCATCCGCTGTCGAAGATGCGTTGAGGCTTTTGACCAACCGGGACCGCGTGCTGGTGCTGATTTCCGGCGGCGGCTCAGCGCTTGTTGGCTGCCCAATCGACGGGTTGTCAGATGATGTGTACTGGAGCGCTCTCAGCCAGCTTTATAAAAGCGGCAAGCCGATCGGGGAAGTTAATCTGATCAGGCAAGGCCTCAGTCGTCTCGCTGGGGGCGGACTCCTCGCGCGGGCCGCGCCCGCGCGTGTGTTCGCATTCGTCCTATCAGACGTCCCGGGTGATCGCATTGCAACGGTTGCCAGTGGCCCGTGCTCGCCTGTGACGGCCGAGGAGGCGACGCGCGCTGAGTCCGCGATCGCGACATTGCTCGGGAGCGAGGTTGCCTCGCTTGCGGCCGAACGACTTCGTCACAACGCACCGCGAGCGAGATCACTGGCGTGCCTCGAATTGATCGGCACAAATCACGAGTTGCTGGAAACCGTTGGGCGCCACCTCGAAAAGCGCGGGATACGCGTTGCGGCCTTTCGGGCTCTCTCCGGGGAAGCCGCGGATAGCGGCAAAGCAGAGGGCGCCCGCGCCGCTATCGAGCTCCGTCCGGGTGAGGCTGTACTGCTTGGGGGTGAGTGCACGGTGACGGTTAGTGGCGCGGGGCGGGGAGGTCGCAGCCAGGAATTTGTGCTTGCGGCGGCACAGGCGCTGTATGAAGCGCGTCGTGTCGCTGTCGTAGCAAGTCTTGGTACGGACGGCTACGACGGGCCAACCGATGCCGCCGGTGCCGTGTTGATTTCGGATGACAGGCACATGGTGGCGATTGCTGATAAAGTCAGCCCGTCGCTCGAGGATAACAACGCATACCCGCTTCTGAAATCGGCAGACGGACTGCTATTTACGGGTCCGACGCACACAAACGTGATGGATATCGCATTGATTGCACGCCCGCGCGGCAAGAATGAGAGCGATTAGTGTCGGGATTCCTAGTTTGTCAGAGTCGATAGTTGGCTATCGTACCCTGTATCCATCCGCTCCGACGTATGCCTAGAAAACGCTCCTTTTTCAGCCATCGACTTGCACGTGTGTTGGTGGTGTCTACACTGCTCATCTGCGCGAACTCGGCTACCGCGCAGGAACCAGGCGGCGATAAGACGAAGCCAGCGGCACGTGCCACGTTGCCTGTGGATACGACGATCGTCTCTGAACACACGGTGGTCGTGAAGGGAGAACGCGTACCGTACCGCACGACGGTTGGAACACAGCCAGTATATGACGACAACGGCGTCTCGATTGCTTACCTGTTGTTTACGTACTACGAGCGAACCGACGTACGCGATTCAGACCGGCGGCCATTGATGATCTCGTTTAATGGCGGCCCAGGCTCCGGGTCGTTGTGGATGCACCTCGGGTATACCTCGCCGAAGATGCTTGTCATCGACGACGAAGGGTACCCGATTCAGCCATACGGCATTCGCGACAATCCGCACTCCATCATCGACGTGGCCGACATTGTATTCGTTAACCCGGTAAACACCGGGTTGTCCAGAATCGTTGGGGACGCTGACCGAGAGCAGTTCTTCGGCGTGAATGAAGATGTCGACTATCTCGCTGACTGGATCGACACGTTCGTTTCGCGGCAGGGCAGGTGGAATTCGCCGAAGTACCTCATCGGCGAGAGCTACGGAACGACGCGTGTGGCCGGTCTCGCCGGTGAGTTGCAGAA
>JAUIJQ010000018.1 GCA_030431165.1 Rhodothermia bacterium
TCGTTAAAGGCTCTGTCACCGTCTTAATCGAAGACGACGAAGGCCGCGAAATGATCGTTGCCTATCTCAATGACGGCGACTTCTTTGGCGAAGAACGCCTTCTGAGTCACCTGTCCCGAATGCACAACCTGCCGGCAGGCACGGTTGGGCGCCGGCTGTTATCCTACCTGGACGTGTTTGTCGGCGATGCGCCTCAGACCGATGACACGTCACTCGTTGTTATCCGGCGTGTGCCGCTCATCGACTGACACCTATACCGCGTTGTGGTGAAACCCAACTGGTTCGTCGGAATACCGGTACGCTCAGCCCAGCTGAACAGGCATCTTGATGACGCCCCCGAGATCTTGCGGATGTACGCGCCCGAGGATCTGCATATTACCGTGGCCTTCTTTGGTGCCATACCCGAGGAGGTCGCCACGCGCGTTTGGACCGGCCACACCTCGTTGATCGAGTCCGCAAACATTCTTCTTGGGCCGGTACAGCTTTTCGGCCGGCCGGGTCGCGCCACTGCACTTGGATTCAACGTCCTTCCGCACGAGCCGCGCAGGATGCGACTTGCCGGCGGTCGAAGCAGCGAAGAAATACAAGACGCGTTCTCGAAACTGACGACAAGTCTGCGTTCTGCTCGCGACACGTTGCTGGACCTCGCGGAGTGTCGACCGGATGAAAGGGAGCCAAGACCACACGTTACGGTTGCTCGTATCCCGCGAGACGCTTCGTCCCGTGAACGCCGGCGTGGGATCGGATGGGCCGAGCGTCTCGTCGTGGACGAGCCCGTCACGCTCGACGCAATTGCGTTGTACACCTGGTCAGACCGAGCCGAATCAACTGCGCGATTCCGGATTGTCGACGAGCATCCACTCTAGGGCGTCGCCGGGGTAATACCGGCCGTAGCAACCCGGGCCCCGAATCGGTGACCAAGATGATCGCACAGGTTTTCCAGGTGGTGCTGGTCGACCTCATCGAACGCGTCGGGCGCGTTCGAGTCTACGTCAAGCACTGCCAGAACGCGTCCGAGGGCATCCAGCACAGGCACAACGATTTCCGAGCGCGTCGACGACGAGCACGCGATGTGCCCTGGAAACGCATCCACATCGGGTACGAGCTGCGTCGCTTTTTCCGCGGCGGCGGTCCCACACACCCCCTGACCCCAGCGAATACGCAGACAACCGTGCGTACCCTGGTAGGGTCCAATGATGAGCTCATCGTCGCCGGCGCGGTAAAACCCCGTCCAATCGTAGTGGTCGAAGGCGTTGTGCAGTTCGCATACGACGGTAGCCATTGCGGCTACCCAGTCAGTCTCTCCTTCGAGAAGAGCGTCAATGCGTTTCCGGGCGGCCTCGTAGGCAACCGACTTTTTCATACTTGACTTCAGGACGCGGGGATGGGGCGTACGGCGACCTGTTGAATCGCTGCGTCGGCCCGAATGATCCGCCCCGTGCGTCCTGCGTCAGGGCCGTTTGTGCCGGTCTCGCGCAAGATGCGGTATGCCTCTTCAGCCGTAACGCTCGGGTTCAGGGAACGCATGACGCCGATGAGTCCGGCGACGAGCGGCGTTGCCATCGACGTGCCGCTCTTTAGTCCATATTTCCCGCCCGGCTCAAGCGACAGGATGTTTACTCCCGGGGCGGCGATTGGCCGCGAGAGCTTGGTGTTTATGTTGGAGAACGAGGCTTTGCGTCCCTGTTCATCGACGGCAGCCACCGAGATGACGCCGTCAATGTTTGACGGCATGTGTAGCGAGGCATCCTGGTTTGAGTTGCCGGCGGCTGCTACGACGATGACGTCGCGCTGCTGTGCAAACTCGACGGCGTTGATCACAACGCGCGGCGGGATCGGCGTAAACTCGCCGAGCGACATGGAGATCACGTCGGCACCATCAGTCGTCGCGTCAATGATCGCCTGGGCGATCGATTCCAACGAGCCGAAGCCGGCATCACCAAGCGCCTGGTACGAGCTTATCTCAACGAACTTGCCGTCCCAGTTGAGCGACGCGATACCTTTTCCGTTGTTCGTTGCCGCACCTGCGATTCCGGCGCAGTGTGTACCGTGCCCGTGCGCGTCTGACTGACTCGGACTGTCGGATACAAACGCGCTACTGATGTCTTCATGGCCGGCGTCGACGCCGGTGTCAAGTATCGCAACAACCGCTTTGCGCGTCGGTGATGCGTCGCGTAAAAGTTTGTGGGCCGCCTCGATACCGGCCGCCTCAACAGCCCACTGCCGTTGAATCAGCGGGTCGTTTGCTGTAAATGCGCCGTCCAGACCGGGTGCCTGCTCAAATGTCAGCGCAGGAGGCAGCAACCCTACCTCGGTATTCACCTCGACGTAGTCCACGTCGTCGAGCTGCTTCCGGAGGAAGTCGAGGAGTTTCTTGACCAGATCTTTCTTGATGCCCGAAACGAGGTACACCTGCGCAAGATCTTCGTCGTCGGCAAGTGACACCGATGGGAAGGCACGCTCGTAGGTAGCTCCGTATTCGTCGAGGACGTCCGCGATCTCGTCAATGGAATCGTCGGGCCCCAGCTCCACGAGCACCGATACGGATCCCGTAGCCGCGTCCCGTGCGTGCATGCCGTGTCGGACCATCGCCGGAAGCCGGATGGCGAGCGACACAAAAAGGAAAAGTGCGCCAACTATCATGAAGTACCGCGCGGGCTGCCTACGCAGCGCGAGCACCAGCGAACCGGCGAGGAAACCTATGCCGAGCCACTGCAGCGCCCCGACGGCAGCCGCGGCAACCGACGAGGCCGTAAAGAGGCCCACAAGAAGTGCAACGAGGCCGACCGTGAGTCCGCCGAGCATGGCGATTGAGTTCTTCTCAACGCCACGCGATGCGCCAAGCGCAATGAGCACAATGGCTGCTACCGTTAGAATTCCTGCCACGCGGTACCTCTATTCTTCTGTCGAAGCTTCGGCGTCCAGAACGCGGACGGACGAAAGGCTGATGGTCGTTCCCCACATCACTGCCGAAATGACCGAGACGGGACGGGCTACAAATTCGATCCGTGCGCCTTCCCTGCGCGCATCGGGCGGCAGTCCGTCGACGGGTAGATACTTTGTGCCGTTGTCAGCGATGATTCCCCAGAAACCTCCTTCCAGGCTCTGGTGGCGAACCGTACCGCGTTCGCGGTTGGCGTCCATGGTGCTTTCCTGATGTGGGACCCGGTAAAAGACGCAATACGGGCCTTTGCGCTCCCGGTTTCGTCGGGGCCTTGTGCCAGGAAGGCGGGAGAGGGGCGCTGAACGCTGATTCTGAGCGATGGCGGATGAAACCAATTAAAAAGGGCCCGGCTGCTGCTTGCAACCGAGCCCTTCTTAAGGTGGGTTCTGTATGCACATCGATTGGGTCACCAACGCTACACTGTGCTTATCGGCCGATTATCGACTCGTCTTAAACTCCAGACGAAGGTATTTTTCGATTCTACCCAAGGTGCCTCGATATTGAATCAGGACGGATCCCAGGACAAGCCCGACTGCGCCACTGAGCGTCGCATCCTGCACGTCGACATGGATGCGTTCTATGCCTCGGTTGAGCAGCGCGACAACCCGGAACTGCGCGGGAAGCCGGTGGCCGTCGGGGGAGGCTCGCAGCGCGGCGTCGTCGCCGCCGCGAGCTATGAGGCGCGAGCCTTCGGTGTGCGCTCGGCCATGCCGTCTGTCACCGCGCGCCGTCGCTGCCCGGAGCTGGTTTTTGTGCGACCCCGGTTTGACGTCTATGCCGAGGTGTCGCGTACCATCCGATCCATCTTCAACGACTATACCACGCTCGTCCAGCCACTCTCACTAGACGAGGCCTACCTCGATGTTACGGTGGCCGTGCCCGCGTATGGCTCAGCAACAGCTATTGCGCGGGAGATCAAGGAGCGCATTCTGAACGAGACGGGGCTCACGGCTTCGGCCGGCGTTTCCATCAACAAGTTCATCGCCAAGGTTGCGTCAGGCATGAACAAGCCTGACGGACTTACCGTGGTGCGTCCGGAACAGATTCACACTTTCATTTCCCGACTGCCGATCGAGCGATTCTTCGGTGTGGGCGCCGTTACGGCAGAGAAGTTTCACAAGCTCGGCATCCGCACGGGCGCAGACCTGCTTCGCGTGCCGCTGCCTGTGCTCGAACAGCGCTTCGGACGCTCGGGTAGTTACTTCTATCGGATGGCACGCGGCGACGACAATAGACCGGTGACACCACATCGAATCCGCAAGAGCCTCGGGGCTGAGCGTACCTTTTTTGAAAACATCGTCGCGCCATCCGAACTCGAAGAGAAGATCGTCTCAATTGCTGATCGAGTCTGGGAACGTGTTGAACGGGCGGAGGTGTCGGGGCGCACGGTCACCGTCAAGATCAAGTACCACGACTTCGAGATCAGAACCCGCTCGCGCAGTTTTGATCAGGCGCTTGAAACGGCCGACGAGCTGCAGACGGTTGCTGTCGCTCTGCTGCAGACACCGGCGTGGCCCGATCGCCCGGTTCGTCTTCTCGGCGTTACGTTGTCGAGTCTTCTGCAGCCAGGTGATGTTGCCGCTCGCCAGCTAAGACTACCGCTGGCCTAGGCTTTCTTATTATACTCGCCTGTCATTCCCATCTCCAGCCATGATCGATTCCACAGCCGTCGGTAGCGTGGATAGTCCTCGCCGCCTGTTTTTCGGGGCGTGTGTTTCGCTCGTTGCGACATCCGTAGCGTTTGCGACTGTTGGTGCTGTGATGTTTTCGCTTAAGGAAACGTTTGGGATCAACAATGCCCAGGTCGGCTGGATCGGCGGCGCGGCGCTGTGGGGATTCGCTGTGACCCAGCTTGTGTTTTCTCCGCTGTGTGACACGCTGGGAATGCGATTTCTCCTCCGCCTTGCGTTTCTGTGCCACGTCGCCGGTACGTTGATCATGATCTTTGCGATGGGATTCTGGTCGCTGTTTGTCGGCGCGCTGATCATCGCGATGGGCAATGGGCTTGTCGAGGCCGCCTGCAACCCGCTTGTTGCAGCACTATATCCGCAAGACAAAACGGTGAAGCTGAACCAGTTCCACGTCTGGTTTCCAGGTGGAATTGTCATTGGCGGGCTGGCGGCGTATGGGCTGGACCAGTTGGGGATTACCTCCTGGCAGGTCAAGCTGCTGCTCATTCTCGTGCCGACACTCCTGTACGGCGTACTCCTGCTCGGCAGACGGTTTCCCGCCACCGAAGGCGTGCAATCGGGCGTTTCGATGGGGCAGATGTTCCACGCCACCCTGCTGTCGCCGCTGATGATCCTGATGCTCGTTGCGATGGCGCTGACCGCTTCGGTTGAGCTTGGGCCCAATCGGTGGGTGCCGGCGGTACTGGAGGCAGGCGGCATGGCCGGCATTCTGGTGCTCGTATGGATCAACGGACTGATGGCGATCATGCGGTACTTTTCGGGTCCGTTGGTGCATCGGATATCCCCGACCGGCATCCTACTCATCTCATCGGTTCTCGCAGGAGTCGGCTTGTACTGGCTCAGCTACGCCGAGTCAGGCTCAGCCGCCGTGCTGGCTGCCACCGTGTTTGCCATCGGAGTCTGCTACTTCTGGCCAACCATGCTTGGCTTTGTGTCAGAGCGTATTCCGCGTAGTGGAGCCCTTGGGCTTGGTCTGATGGGTGCGGTCGGAATGGCAACGGTTGGGCTTGTAACGGCGCCGTGGATGGGCCGGATTGCGGATCAGCACGCGCACGAGCAGCTCCCGATGGAAGCAACCGTATCAATCATGGAGTCGGCTGCGGATTTTGCGCCCGCAGGTACGATTTCCGCAGATGCGATTGTTGCCGCAGAGTCGGCGCAAGCGATTCTGGCGGTGTACCGCGACACCGGCGCACTTCCAGAAGGAGAAACCGCCCGAACACTGCGCGCGATCATCTCGAGCGGCGTAGAATCGGAGGCTGTTGACCGCGCGAGCGGCGTGCTGAGTCCGGCTGATAACTACGGCGGGCGCATCTCGTTTCGCCGTGTTGTGCCGTTGTGTGGAATCCTATTTGTAGTTTTTGGCGCCCTGATGATCACAGACCGACGCCGGGGCGGCTACCGCGTCAAGCGGATCACTGAAACAAACACGGCCTAATGAAGCGACGAGAATTCCTGCGGGCTTCCGGCGCAGCCGCGGCACTCGTTGCCGTCGGGTGTGCCTCGAAGGAAGGTGAATCGATGCAGCCAGCAACTTCCGCGACACTGTCCGCTATCGGACTTCAACTCTACACGATTCGGGGGATGATGCGCGACAGTGTCGAAGACACACTTGCCGCAGTAGCATCAGCCGGGTACAGTGAGGTTGAGTTTGCCGGGTACTTCGGACACGAGCCAGAGGCCGTTCGGAGTATGCTCGACGCAAACGGGTTGACCTCGCCTTCAACGCATGTTTCGTTGGACGCGCTCGAAGATGATGCAGATACCCAGTTTGCGATCGCCAAGACAATCGGTCAGCGGTACGTTGTTGTGCCGTACTACGCCCAGGAGCATCGGACCGTTGATGGATACCGTGCACTGTGTACCAAGCTGAACGCGCTGGGCGCCCGGGCCAACGATGTCGGCCTGACGATCGCGTACCACAACCACGACTTTGAGTTTGAGGCAGTCGATGGGGTAGTGCCGTACGACATGTTGTTGAATGAGACCAACCCGGACCTAGTCAAGATGCAGCTCGATCTGTACTGGATCTGGTACGCGGGCAAATCGGCGGAGCAGTATCTGCAGGCCGGTCCCGAACGGTATGTGTCGTGCCACGTAAAGGACGGATATGCCGACGGCACGCAGTCGATTGTCGGTGGCGGCGACGTTGATCTGGCCGGAGCGTTTCGCGCCGGCTCGTTCAAGCACTACTTCGTCGAAAACGACAACCCCGAGGATCAGATGACCTTCATCAACGAAAGCGCGGCGTATCTGAAGCAACTCGCGTACTAATCAACATCAGCAATGCCGGAACGGAAGATCAGGTACGGAATGGTCGGCGGAGGGCCGGGTGCGTTTATCGGTGCAGTACACCGTCACGCAGCGGCGCTCGACGGAGAAATTGACCTCGTCGCGGGTGCGTTTTCGTCCTCGCCCGACAGATCGCGGGAGCAGGGAGCGTTGCTGCACCTGGCTCCTGAGCGTGTCTATGGTTCGTATGCGGAAATGGCCCACGCCGAGGCCAGGCGAGAGTTGGGTGACCGAATCGACTTTGTATCGATCGTAACGCCCAACGACAGCCACTATGACATCGCTCGTGCCTTCATCGAGGAGGGGTTTCACGTCGTTTGTGACAAACCCATGACCACGACGATCGAGGATGCGGAGGCCCTTGTTGAGTTGGTGCACAAACACGACGTCGTGTTTGCGCTGACGCACAACTACACCGGCTACCCCATGGTGAAAGAAGCGCGGCACCTGGTCCAGTCGGGTGCGCTTGGTGAGATCCGCAAGGTCGTCGTCGAGTACCCGCAGGGCTGGCTTGCGACACTCGTGGAAGAGACAGGGCTTCGTCAGGCAGTCTGGCGTACCGATCCGACGAAAGCGGGCATCTCGTCGTGCATGGGCGACATTGGTTCACACGCGCACAATCTGGCTCACTACATCACGGGCCTGGAAATCGAAAGTATGTGTGCCGATCTCACGGCGTTTGTACCGGGCCGTGAGTTGGATGATGACGGCAATGTCCTGCTGCGATACGTTGGCGGCGCCCGCGGGGTACTCTACGCTTCGCAGGTATCTGTTGGCGAGGAGAACAACCTGGCGATTCGGGTCTACGGCACAAAGGCCGGGCTGGAATGGCACCAGGAAGATCCCAACGACCTGATACTGAAATTCCCCGACAAGCCATCCCAACGCTTGCGTCGCGGCAACGGTTATCTGAGCGACAATGCGGCGTATTACACGCGCTTGCCGGCGGGGCACCCGGAGTCTTTTATCGAGGCGTTTGCGAACATTTACCGCGCGGCAGCGCGCACAATTGCCGCACGGGTAGACGGGCGGCAGCCCGATGCAAAGGATCTCGACTTTCCGACGGCGGTTGATGGTGCCGCCGGTGTCCACTTCATCCACAAGACCGTTGAGAGCAGCAGGGCCGGCGGGTGGATCAGCGCACATTACCAGCGCTAGAAACGTACACGGCCGCCAAAACTGATCGAAAGGCAGAACGCGCAAACCCAACAGAACCCCACAGAACCCCACAGAACCGTCAGAACCGTCAGAACACTCAAAATCCGCTAACCCTCAGAAACCGTAGCACAAGACGACAATCATGGCAAGACCTGTAACCCTCTTCACTGGCCAGTGGGCCGACCTGACGCTCGACGAGCTCGCCGGAAAAGCGGCTTCATGGGGATACGATGGCCTGGAACTCGCCTGCTGGGGGGATCACTTTGATGTGCAGCGCGCACTGGCTGAACCGGACTACTGTGACGGGCAGCGAGCCATCCTTGAAAAGCACGGATTACAATTGTGGGCGATCAGCAATCACCGCGTTGGTCAGGCCGTCTGCGACAACATTGACGAGCGTCATCGCAGCATACTGCCCGACCACGTGTGGGGCGATGGAAACCCCGAGGCGGTACGACAGCGCGCGGCCGAAGAAATGAAAGACACGGCCCGGGCTGCGGCAAAGCTTGGCGTCAAGGTCGTAAACGGATTCACCGGCTCGTCCATCTGGCACCTGCTTTATTCCTTCCCGCCCGTGTCAAATGAAAGCATTGATGCCGGGTTCGACGATTTTGCGCGACGATGGAATCCGATCTTCGACGTGTTCGACGAGGTGGGCGTACGGTTTGCCCTAGAGGTTCATCCGACCGAAATCGCGTTTGACGTCAGCTCTGCCGCCCGGGCCCTGGAGTCCGTTGGGCGACGCGAGGCTTTTGGCTTTAACTACGACCCAAGTCACCTCGGCTACCAGGGCGTCAACTACACCGCCTTTATATCCGAATTCGCCGACCGGATCTACCACGTGCACATGAAAGACGTCTGGTGGGCGCAGGATGGAAAGCGCGCGGGCGTCTTTGGTGGGCACTTACCGTTTGGTCACGCTGATCGGTACTGGGACTTCCGCTCACTCGGGCGCGGTACAATTGACTTCGAAGAAATTATCCGCGAATTGAATCGGTGCGGGTACGCAGGTCCACTTTCGGTGGAGTGGGAAGACTCAGGTATGGATCGCGAACACGGAGCAGAGGAGGCCTGTGCATTTGTGCAGACCGTCGACTTTGAGCCCGCAAACGTTGCGTTTGATGCCGCGTTCTCGGAATAGCGGTCCGTCAGATCGGGGCACATCGCTGGTGTTGAACCTGGTGATGATCAATGTTCTAGCGCTAACGGTTGGAGCCTGCGCCGGTCAGCGTGAGTCACCGGCGCGTAGCGATGGGTCCGTTCGCGTAATGACGTACAACATCCGGTACGACAATCCGGGAGACGGGTTGAGTGCGTGGCCGCTGCGTCGCGACCGGGTCGGACAGCTTGTGCGATTTGTCCAACCTGACGTTATCGGATTACAGGAGGCCCTTGCGGATCAGGTGGCAGATCTGGAGGCACGGCTTCCCGGCTACCACTGGACAGGTGTTGGAAGAGACGACGGCGCTGCGGCGGGCGAGTTCTCGCCGGTTTTCTTCCGCGAAGACAGGTTCCGGCTTGCTGCAACGGGAACGCTGTGGTTATCTGAGACTCCGTCGTCACCGGGTAGTATCGGTTGGGATGCCGCGCTTCCACGTATCGCAACGTGGGTAAGCCTCGAAGGCCCCGGCGGGTTATCATATCGGGTCGTCAATACGCATTTTGATCACGTTGGCAACGTCGCCCGCAGGCGCAGTGCGGAGCTGTTGGCCGACTCGGTCGATGCGTGGGCGGCGGCGTCGCCCGAGACGCGGTTTGTAGTTCTTGGGGACTTCAACGCCTCTCCGGATCAGGAGCCGTACCGTGTGTTGGCAGCCCGGATGCGCGACGCCAGAAGCATCGCCCTCGACAACCACGGCCCCGACGAAACCTACTTCGGATTTATGGTGGCTGATACGTCGGGGCGGTCGATCGACCATATCTTTGTCGGTCCAGGAACCGAGGTGGTCCGTACCGCTGTACTAACAGACCATTACCGGGGTCGTTACCTGTCGGATCACCTTCCCGTCATTGCTGATGTTCGCCGAACGCCGATCGCGCCGTAGTCGCTTCCTGCCAGTCCTTCTGTCCCTCACACTGGTTGTCACTGTTGCAATCGGTGGTTGTAGTGGGTCGCAGCCAACCGCAAGCGCACCGGCGTTTATGGACCCGGTTGCTCCCGACCAGCCGGTTACTTCGCCGGCCATCCCGCTGGATCCCGCCGTGCGATACGGCAGGCTCGACAACGGGTTGACCTACTACATCCGAAGTAACAGTCGCCCGGAAGCGCATGCCGAACTGCGCCTGGTTCTTGATGCGGGTTCGATCCTTGAAGACGACGACCAGCTTGGTCTTGCACATGTGGTCGAGCACATGGCGTTCAACGGAACCGAGAATTTTGAGAAACAGGCACTCGTTGACTACCTCGAGACTACGGGCGTTCGGTTTGGGGCTGATCTGAATGCTTACACGTCCTTCGACGAGACGGTATATCAACTCCAGGTCCAGACCGACAGTCTGGCGTTGCTTGATACCGGAATCGAGGTGCTTCGGGAGTGGGCGTCTCGTGTAACATTCGACCCTGACGAGATCGATGCTGAGCGTGGTGTAGTCCTGGAAGAGTGGCGCATTGGTCGCGGAGCAACGGCCCGCATCTCAGATCAGCAGTTGCCTGTGATGTTGTACGGCTCCCGTTATCCTGAACGGCTACCGATCGGAACGCCGGAGTCGCTCACGGGCTTTGATCACGAGTCTCTGATCAGATACTATCGCGATTGGTATCGCCCTGACCTTGCCGCCATCGTTGTTGTGGGTGACATTGACCCCGACTACGTCGAGGAGCGGGTACGGTCTGCCTTTGGTTCCTGGGAAGCGCCCGGTTCCAATCGTCCCCGCGTCTTGTTTGACGTGCCAGACCACGACGAGACCCTCGTGTCAGCCGTCACCGACGACGAGGCGCCGTTCTCGTCAGTGACCGTCGTGTACAAACATCCCGGTGCGCCACTTAACAGTGAGATGCGGTATCGGTCGTGGCTTGTCGAGCAGCTCACTCACAGCATGCTCAATGATCGACTCGAAGAGCTGACGCAGTCGGCGACACCACCGTTTTTCGGGGCCGGCTCGGGTAAGGGTGCATTTGCACGGTCGCGGGAGTTCTACACGCTATCCGCCATTGGCGGGGGAGATGGCGTTGCTCGCGCTCTCGAAGCGATGATCACCGAGGCGGAACGCGCCCGGCGTTTCGGGTTCCTCGACAGTGAGGTGACGAGGGCGAAACGTGATCTGCTCCGCGCGTATGAGACCGCGTTCAACGAAGAAGGCAAAGAAGAATCCGCCCGACTGGCGCGCGAATACGTTTCGCACTTTCTGGAGGACACCGCTTCACCCGGGATCGCCTGGGAATACGAGCTCGTCCGGCGGGTGATGCCGACGATTACGCCTGAAGAGATTAACCAGACGTTGCGCGGATTCTTTGAGGGATCTAGTCGCGTTGTCCTGATGGACGGCCCGACAGGTACGAGCCTGCCAAGCAATGAAGAGGTCCTCGAGGTGTTCGACGCGGTGGCCGCGGCGCAAATGGCGCCATACAGCGAAGAAGTCGACGAAGAACCGCTTCTCGCTCAGATGCCGGTCCCCGGGCGCATTGTCTCTGAGTCAATTGTCGACGACGTTGGCGTTACCATTTGGGAGCTGTCCAACGGAGCGCGTGTCGTCATGAAGCCGACGGACTTCAAGAACGACCAGATTTTGTTCTCAGCGCACAGCCCTGGAGGGTCATCGCTCGTCGAGGACGAGCTCGATGTCCACGCTGACTTCGCGACAACCTTGATCTCGCAGGGCGGGCTCGGGCGGTTTGGCCCACTTGAGCTCGAGAAGAAGTTGTCGGGCTCCATTGTTCAGCTTCAGCCATCACTGAGTGAACGCTCAGAAGGGTTCTCCGGCGCGAGCAGTCCGCAGGACTTTGAGACACTGTTGCAGCTCGTGTACCTGTACGTGACCGATTCGCGGGCGGATTCAACCGCGTTTCTGTCGTTGATCGAGCGCTATGGAAGCGTGATTGAGACACTAAAAAGTGATCCCAGTCGGGCATTTGCGGATACGCTGTCGGTCACACTTTCGCAGCACCATCCGCGGCGACGTGTAATGGACGTGGACATGTTGGGCGAACTGGACCTTCAGACGTCGCATGACATCTTCAGGGACCGCTTCGCTGACGTTTCCGATTTCACGTTCTACCTCGTGGGCGCTTTTGGAAGCCCGGGAGACATCCGCGGTCTCGTCGAACAGTATCTGGCGAGCTTGCCTGGCGCGGGCCGCGAGGAGTCACCCCGTGACCTCGGCATAAGGCCTCCCTCGGGACACGTGGAGCGCGTTGTCAGGAAGGGGCAGGAACCGCAGAGTCGGGTTCAGATCGTGTTGACCGGTGAAGCTGAGTGGACGCAACGAAATCGTCGCTTGCTCAACGTCGTTGAGGGTGTCCTGGATATCCGGCTGCGCGAGCTACTGCGTGAGGACCTGTCGGGCACGTACGGAGTCAGTGTCAGCGGGTCGCTGTCCCGCGAGCCTGAGGAGGCGTTTACGGTCTCGGTAGGCTTTGCATGTGAGCCATCGCGAGTCGATGAACTGACGCAGACGGTTCTAAACGAACTTGACCGGTTCCGGGCTGAAGGCGCACAACAGGAGAACGTCGTCAAGGTGCGCGAAACAACGCTGAATGGGTTGTCGGTCGGATTGCAGCAGAATGGATTCTGGCTCAGCTCGCTCATGTTCTACGACCGAAACGGGCTTGACTTGACGACGATTCCGGATGGCGCCCGTCCCTTCTTTGACAGTGTCACGCCGGACGAGATTCTAAACGCGGCCAGGACGTTTCTGGACACCTCGAACTACGTTCGGGTAATCCTGCTTCCGGAGGGAGCAGACGGTTGAGTGACTCGCACGTGATCGTTGTGGGTGGCGGCATCTTTGGACTGGCCGCTGCGACCACGCTGGCCAATCGCGGCTGGCGCGTTACCGTTATCGATGCAGGCGAGATCCCCAATCCACTCGCAGCCAGTACTGACATCAGTAAGGTCGTGCGAATGGAGTATGGAACCGATCACGAGTACATGGCGCTCGGGGAAGAGGCAATCGATGGGTGGCACGTCTGGAACCAGGAGTGGACTGATGCGGGCCGAGCGCCACTGTATCACGAGACGGGTGTCACGATGTTATGCCTTCGGACGATGGACGAAGGCGGATTTGAAGGTGACAGCTTCCAGACGTTACGGGCACGCGGGCACGCTCCCGAGCGACTTGGTGCCGAGGACATTTCGAGGCGATTCCCGGCATGGTCGACGGGCCGCTACGTTGATGGATTTTTTCACGCCCGAGGTGGATATGTCGAGAGTGGCCGTGTAGTTACGGAGCTTGCACGGTCACTCGGCAGTCGACCGGACGTTGCCCTGGTCAACGGCGCCCGAGTGCAAACCCTTGTACGCGAAGGCGGCCGCACGGTCGGAGTAGCGCTCGAGGATGGCAGTGTCGTGCGCGCCGACATGGTCGTTGTCGCGGCCGGGGCGTGGACAGCCAAACTGCTTCCGGAGCTTGTCGATGTAGTGAGGGCAACAGGCCATCCAGTGTTCCACCTTCGCCCGCGTGACCCGAGCCTGTTCGTTCCTGACTGCTTTCCAACTTTTACGGCCGATGTTGCACGAACGGGGTACTACGGCTTTCCGTTGAATCGCGACGGCGTGGTCAAGATCGGCGTCCACGCGATTGGGGTGCCCATCGACGCCGATGCACAGCGTATCGTCCCTGGGGAAGAAGAAGACCGGCTCGCTGACTTCCTGTCGATAACGTTTCCAGCGTTGCTGGATGCGCCGATCGTTTATCGGAGGCTGTGTCTGTACGCTGATACGCCCGGCGAGGACTTCGTGATTGATCGCCACCCCGAGGATGACGGAGTCGTCGTTGCCTCGGGAGGCAGCGGCCACGGGTTCAAGTTCGGACCCGCGCTTGGTCGCCTGATCGCCGATGCGGTTGAGGGAAACGCTGCATCGTTTGGCCAGAAGTTCGCGTGGCGTCGTACACTACATGGTGAAGACGTAGAGACGACCGAAGCCGCCCGGTGTCACGATCGAATCGAATTGAAGTGAAACACGACATGAGTCTGTAACGAGCGCCGCGGCCTGTGCGCGGCGAGGATAGGAGCGTATGCAAACAACGAACAGAAACAATCGGATGTCCGCGTTGGCTCGTATGCTGATGTTTGTTGGCACCGTCGCGCTGACTACGGCAGGTATGGTCTACGCACAAAGCGGGACTGCTCAGGCGCCGAGCGTTCACTACGATGTCTCGTTTCCCAACGCCGTGCACCACGAAGCGGAGTTTGTCGTGACCTACCGCGGCCTGCCGGCGATGGAGCGCTTTGAGGTTCGCATGAGCCGTTCGTCGCCGGGTCGTTATGCAATCCACGAGTTCGCGAAGAACGTCCACAGCGTTCAGATCAGTGATGCTGCGGGTCGTGAACTGGCGATACATCGCCCCGATCCATATAGCTGGGTCGTCGAGGACGTGGAAGGCACCGTCGAGGTCCGCTACACGTTGTTTGCCGACCGGGCGGGAGGGACGTATTCGGGAATAGACTTGTCGCACGCGCACCTCAACATGCCGGCGACGTTTATGTGGGCTCGCGACACCGAAGACTACCCGATCACCGTTCGCTTTACGCCGGCAACTCCTGAATGGCGGGTTGC
>JAUIJQ010000019.1 GCA_030431165.1 Rhodothermia bacterium
CGCAGCCACGAGGGCATCGTCGCTGAAGCCGGAAGCTTCTCGATTTCAGCAAGCGCCGCGTTCAGCGTCGCATCGTCTGGCGCGTTCAGGATCAGCTGTTCGAGCTTGATTGCTGTCTGGGCCTCGCCTCTCGAACGGAAATAAGACGACGCCGTCTGCGTTCCCGTTAACCCGGGAGGCATCACCCTTTCCATCGGCGGCGGCGGCGGCGCAACGCCAGCCAGCGGAGTCTCGAGCGCTGGCGGTGGCGGCGGCACCGCATGCAGGTCCTGGAGAGCGTGAGACCGCCCAGACTGCGGCAGCAGTCCGCTCCAGAGGTGAGCCATCACCGGCGCGGTTGAGACCGTCAGGACGGCCAACACCAGCAGCATGACGCCCGCGGCAAGGCGGCCTGACAACACGCCGGGTCTTCCGCGCGTGCCGCGTGCGTCTGCTGATGCGTCATCACGCAACACACGCCGGATGCGATCAGCTAGCGAACCGTCAGCAGCACTGAGTGCAAGCCGCGGCAACGCCGTGTGGCGCGAATTGTGTATTGCAACACGCAACTGCGCGAGGTGAACAAGAGCAGCCGCGTAGTCCCGACGGTGTCCCCCACCCGACACAACGAATTCGTCACACGCGCGCTCCCGCTCGATGCGGATCTCCCTCGACAGCCACCACACCGCCGGATTAAAGAAGAACAGCGTCTCAACAACCAACTGCATCACGTTGACCGCATAGTCGTGCCGGCGGATGTGTGCGATCTCGTGCGCGATGATCAGGTCGAGCTGGCCGGGCGCCAGCCCGGTGACCACGCTGACCGGAAGCAGAATGGCCGGACGAATCCAGCCAATAACCGCCGGGGTGTCAATGCGCGAACAGCTGTAGACACGGATCGAACGGTCAACACCCATCCGCGTCGCGATGTCGCGTGCGCGGAGTGCGATGCGCTCGGCAGGGACACGTGACGCACGACTGCGAATGATGCTGGCCATCACCCATCCGAACATGAAATACAATCCGAAGCCAACAGCACCGATAAACCAGATGGTGGCCACAACGGTGGCGGCTCGATCACTGCGCAGGCCCGCTTGCGACGCTGACTCCGGGTCTCGCTGTACCTGTTCCAGGAGCGACGACCTGTCCGAGTCGACGGCCGCGCTCGCCGACTGCGGCGCGCCGGTTTGTGTCGCAGTAGACGAAGAGATCGCTATCCAGGCGCCGGCGCCACCAAATCCGTTCTGGGAACGCAGCGCCGCAAACGTGGCAACGCCGCAGAGGGCCGTTGAGACAAGGGCAACAACTGCTACAACGTATCGCGCATTTGCGGATGCGCCGCGCAGCAGCCGCAACGTTACGACCGCGGCAATCGCGATGAGCGCTCCCTGCCACAACGAATGCAGGATGGTCAGTGTGACCGCTTGATCAAAAGGCATCACGATTCCTCTCCGTTCGGATCGTCAGATGAGAGTCCGTCGAGCATTGCGCGAATTGCGCGTAGTTCTTTTTCGTCGACCGGCTTTGCTTTGAGGGCGCGCAGTACAAGTTTCGAGGCGGATCCGGCGAACACGCGATCAACAAGGTGACCGACGATTTCCCCCTGCACATCGGCTTCGGTTGCTGCTGCACTGTACACGTGGGCACGCTCTGACTCGTCTCGGTCAACCATGCCCTTTTCCTGCATGATCTGCAGCAGTTTCAGCACGGTGGTGTAGCCGGTACGGCGCACGGCGTCGAGCGCGGCGTGCACCTCTCGCACCGTGCTCGGCCCCCGCTGCCAGAGTACCTGCAAGATTTCAACTTCAGCTTCAGTTGCGTGCGGTGTCGGGCGCCTACCCATGGTATCCTCGATATACGAATTGACTCGTAGCCAGTATCGGACACAGCCGCGACGATGTCAACGAATATTTTCGTAGCGACGGAATTTTGCATGATAATCGCCTCCGGCGGGATCAACGGGCCCTTTCCGTGATATCTTCCCCCTAGACGGCATGCCCATTTATCGATTTCCACCGCGAGGCTACTATGACAGGACAACGTTCGATGCTTTTCGTTGCCGCGCTGACCGCCGTGCTCGGTGGATGCCGCACCAATGAGGTCGTCGAATCCCCCGACGGCGTCCTCGTCCTCGGTCGATTCGAGGAGACCGCGACCGAAACCCGGTCGCTCGCACTCAGCGGTCGAACGCTTATCATCGAGGCCGAGAACGGTGCCGTATCACTATCCGGCGTTCCGGGAAATGATGTTGACCTCACATTCAGCATGCGTGCGCGTGGCGAGTCGCGCGACGCCGCGCAGAAACAGCTCGACCAGCTTCTGCTTGAAGAATCGGGAGACGAAATCTCGTACTCGTTTGACATCCAGCCTGACGATCCAGCACGCACAAATGTTGATGTGACCGGCACGGTGCCGCGCAATGCAGAAGTGCGACTGATCCTCCGCAGCGGCAATGTCACGCTGTCGAACCTCGACGGACGCATCAACGTCCTCCTGGAGAATGGCGACATTTCCTTCCTTGGCGGCAGCGCTTCGGTCTCGCTCGCCACGCGCAACGGTGATGTAGCCGGCGACTTCTACAGACTGTCGCCCGGAAGCAGCGTGGAGCTTGCAACAACAAACGGAGACGTCACACTCGGCCTGTCGGAGGGAGTGCCTGTTGTTGTCAGCGGAAGCACACGAGCAGGATACGTGCGAACCGACGGATTTACGTTTGACAATCCGCGCCTGTCCGTTCGTGGTGCCGGTGCGCGCTTCTCCGGATCATCGGGAAGCGAAGGCGCCACGATCAACATGAAGACCCAGAACGGCGACCTGCGCTTCCACCGAAGCCAGCTCACTGCTCCGATGGACGACCTGCCACCATCCTCGACCGAAATCGACGAAACACCCGACATGCCCGCCGACAGTGCACAGGCTGACCCCAAGTCCATTGAGCGACGCGATTCGGTCGTTGTCGAGTCGGCGGACACATTGGGTCTCGCCCCAGCCGCTGTTGACACGCTTGTCCAGCAATGACGGCCATCCGGCCCCGAATGAAGTGCGTCGATACAACCGCGGTCAGTGTGGCCATGACAACAAACCTGCGTGTGCGCGCCATCCCGCGTTCATCGCTGTGTTTGTGCTTGGTGCCTTGTTCCTGTTCGTCGGCCGTGTAGCGGCCCAGGTTCCGCTCTACCTCGTCGACAGCGAAACAAGCGCAGCTTCAGTTGACTTTCGGTTTTCGGGAACGCGCTCGTTCTCTGACGATCGCCTGCATGGCCAAATGGCCACCAAGACACCAGGATTCTGGGACAAGGTCCTTTTCTGGCGCAACCGGGCGTACCCGTTTGACCCGGTTGAGCTTCAAAAAGATGTCGTTCGGCTACGGCGCTTCTACAACCGTAACGGATTCCTGTATCCCGAGATCGACTACACCGGGTCGGTGCTCGACACATCGAAGAATGTCATCGATGTTATCCTCGACATCAATGAAGGTCCGCCACTCATCATTCAGGACGTCGGATACTATGCGCCCGACGGTGACTACGCCGTCTCGCAGTTCCCCGGTGACCGTCGCCGCGACTGGGACAACTTTTCAAACGAAATCGCGATTCGTATCGGCGATCGGTACTCCGAGTTCCAGCGCATCAGCATCCAAAGCAAGGTCCTCAACTGGCTGCAGGAAAACGGCTACGCATTTGCGCGCGTAGAGGCCTCAGCGGTAGTCGACTCTCTCTACAACGTAGCTGATGTACGATTTGTCGTCGACGCCGGCCCACTGACCGTCGTTGACACAATCGCTGTTCAAGGCAACGAACTTGTCGCCGCAAAGGTTGTGCGGCGCGAAGTACCGTTTCGCGTTGGCCAGCCGTACTCCCGCTCCCGGCTGATTCGCGGGCAGGAAGAGATCTTCGGGCTGAACCTGTTCCGCGTCGTGCTTGCAGACGTACCCGAGCAGCCTCGCGACAGTTCGGTCACAGTGCGCTACCGCGTGCGAGAGAGCAAGTTCAAGATTGTGTCGGGACAGGCGGGCTACTCACTTGTCCAGGGTGCCGGGTTCGAAGCGGGCTGGCAAAACCGGAACCTGTTCGGCGGTGCGCGAAACATCTCAATCGGCCTTACCTCAAACACCGGTATTGGTGCACGCCGCACTGGCAATAATCTCACGCCGTGGAGCCTCGCCGCCAAAGTCTCAGTCAGCCAACCGTACTTCCTGACCCGACGCACGTCTGCGGTTGTCGCCCCGTTTATCAGCTTTGAGCGCGATCCCCGACTACGGGAAAGTGATCGCTTCTATGGCATGAATCGACGTGAGGTCGGTCTTGAGTCGACGCTGGTGTACCAGTTTGCGCGGCTCCGCACAATCACCGGCCGCTACGTCTTCAACCGTACCCTGGACATCACGCAACCGATCGACGACGACCCATCCGTCCTTCGCGACCCTTACACAAAAAGCATCGTTTCACTCACCGGCAACCTTGGGCGCACAAACGACCTGCTCAAACCAACATCGGGTTTTGAGGTACAGCCGTTCTTTGAAGTGGGCTCTGGCGCGATAGGATCCGAAATCGAATACGTCAAGTTTGGCAGCAGCGTGACCGCCTACCTGCCGCTGTCTGACAAACTGAATATCACAACACGCGTCTTTGCCGGTCGCGCTGAGCCGCTTGGTCGAAGCGAACGTATTCTTGCCGGCGCATCGGGCACGCTCGACAGCCTCAAGTTTGAGAACCGGTTTGACAATGTTTTCCTCGAGGCTGGTGGTGCAAACGACGTACGCGGATGGGCCGAAAGCTTCCTGGGCGCGAAACTCCCGCGACCGTCCCTTAGCAGCGACGGATCCGTGTCGGGCTACGTGTACGAACCCGTAGGTGGCAAGGCAAAATGGACGGCAAGCGTGACACTGTTGTATCCGTTCCCCTGGCTCGGGTCACAATGGCGGCTCGCAACGTTTGTTGACGCCGGCCAACTTTCTGCCGAAGAGGTCGAGCTACCCGACGGCTCCATTACGTTTCGCGACGACGGCAAAATCGACTTCGCGCGGTGGCGCGTCGGCGTCGGCTCCGGTGTTCGTTATGCCACACCGTTCGGCTTTGTGCGCCTCGACGTCGGCTACAAAGTGAATCCGTCAGAAAACGACCTGCGCGACCCACAGGACGCTTTTGAGGGCATCGACAACCCACGCAACCTGCGCCGTTTCAGGGTTCACCTCAGCCTGAGCCAGACTTTCTGATGGAAGAGGCGGTTGTACATACCACCCGCCCCCGCAGGACGCGTCGCCGCGTTCTGCTGGCCGTCGTTGCGCTGCTTCTCGTCGTGCTCATCGGCGGCGTACTGTATGTCATGTCGGATGCCGGGCGCACGTCGATTGCGCGTTATGCGCTCGGGATGATCCCACTTTCCGATGGGTACACACTGTCTGTTGCCGACACCGACGGACGCTTGCCATCTGATCTCATTGTTCGCGATCTCGTCCTGTCAGGCCCTGAGGGCCGGGCCCTGCTACATGCGGATTCGGTGGCGCTCGGAATCCGCGTTCTGCCACTCCTCAAGCGGCGTGTCCAGCTGACCCACATCCGCGCCAGCGACCTCACCGCTGAAATGAATCAGGACGCGGGTGGCTCCTGGGATCTGATCGGCGCCTTCCCTATTGATACGGCCTCAACAGGGCTCTCCATCCGCATAGGAGAGGCTTTGATTCATCGCGCACACGTATCTGCCCGCTACTTCACCGCTCCGACAGCGCGCGACTCGATCCTGATTGCCGGACCAATCAATATATCGGCACACGATATCCGCATGGTTGATGAATACGGCGGACGGGTTGACTCGCTTGATGCGCCGTTTACTCCCGCCGGTCTTTCTACGGAAGCGCGGCTCACCGCTTCGGCGTCTTTCTTTGACCAGCGTCTGCAGCTACGACATGCCCGACTGACATCTGATCGCTCAGCATTTGACGCACGCGGCGAGTTGTCCCTCGACGATGCAACCGCTGATCTGCAAGCGACCGCTGCGCCGCTGGCCTTCGCCGATCTTGCTCCGTTTCTGAGTTCTGTCGATCCACGGGCGTCCGTGTCGGGTACCGTCGCTGTTCAGCGTGATTCCACAGCACCGCAAACCTGGACCGCATCGGGCGACCTCGATTTTGGATCAGCGGGACGAGCGAACCTTCGAGGGCAATGGGGACGCGGCGATACGCTTCGCTACGTCCTGCAGGCAGATCTTACGTCCCTCGCGCCTTACGTTTTTCTGCAGTCAGCGTTCACATCCGCCGACAAGCTGACAGGAACCATTGGCGTTAACCTGTCGGGCCCTTCGAACGCATCGCTCGACGGCGTCGCAAACCTTACGCTGACTGAGTCAGCGCTGCCCAGTTATGATCTCGGTAGCACAACGCTGCGCGCGACGTTCTCAGACGGTCACGCTGATGTCAATGGCCGTGCCGAGTACGCCGGCTCACCCGTACAGGTAGCGGGGCGCATCACTCCGTTTGCACAGGAACCTACCTATTCGCTTGTCGCGTCGTCGGATCGGTTGGTCATTCCATCCGTTCGGGCCACGCTTAACGGCTCAGTCAGCGTCGAGGGGCGTGGCTTTATTGATGCGGCGCTTGTTGCGCGGCCGCTGCTTGCGCAGTCGCGTATCGGCGACCTGGTGATCGAACGTGCAGAAGGGACGGTGTCTTATGAAAGTGGATCGGGCGGAATGCGTGGCGCAGGCGGCACAGTTAGCAGCGGCGCAGGCGGCACGATCAGCGGCGACATTGTCGGCACCGCGACATCAGGCGGTTTCCAGATTGCCGCTGACTACGCAATTGCCGATAGCCGATGGGTTGTCCGCGACGCCATACTGCGCAACCTGGACGTCGGTGCTCTGTACGGTTCACCCGGTACGACCGTGGTCTCAGCTCACGGGCGCGGCAGCGGCGTCGGCATGGCGGATGGTCGCTTCGCGATCTCGCTGGATTCGGTAGCCGCACCCGGCGTCTCGATCGGTGCCGGACGGATATCCGGGACCCTCGATTCGGGCGGCGTGTCTCTTGTCGACACGATGGCCATAAACGGTGGCAACCTGACGGCGAACGTACGATACGTCTGGCCAAACGAGCGAGGATTGCAGCGCGTGCGCATCAGTGATGCGCAACTGGACGGGATCGACGTATCAACTCTGCCGGGTGCCGAAATGCAGACCGGACTGCTAACCGCAAACGTCAGCGGCGACTTCAGCTTCGTCGATCTGGCGTCTCTGAACGGAACAGCCGAGATCGTCATTGACAGCTCGATCATAAACGCCGTTGCCGTGAATCGCGGACAGGCACTCGCCGAGTTCGACGCCGGCAACATGCGTTTTCAACTGGAAGCGGCTACTACAGCCGGATCGCTGACAGGCAGCGGGACGGGCCAACCGTTCGCCGATCCAATGCAGGTTAATGTGACGCGCCTCGCCCTGTCTGGCGTTAACATCGGCGCCGTCGCGTCCTCGTCGCAGATCCAGACTGACCTCAACGGCATCGCGTCTGTTCAATACGTTGGTGGCGCACAACCCAACCTCGATGCGGCGCTCACGATGGCCCCGTCGCGGCTCAACGGTCAGGAGCGCGTCGAAGGGCTGATCCGCGCCCGTTCGTCCGGCGACAGCATCAACGCCTCGTGGCAACTCACCTGGCCGCGTGACGGCCGCACGACCGGCCGCATCGCAGCCACGCCCGACTCGCTCGGAACGCTTGGGCTTTCCGACCTTTACGCCCGCATCGAACACGTCGACGTGTCGGCATTCTGGCCATCAGCATCGACCCCGACTGTATTCGACACAACGAGGTCAGATATCACACTCACCGCGCGGTTCGACGGACGTGCAGCGTCTTTCGATGACCTGACCGGGCGCCTTGTCGTCGATAGCCTCGCAGGCACCATCGCAGACAACGCCATTCGTCAGGGCAGTCTCGTCGCCGTTGCCGGAGGTGGTCGCGTTGATGTCGAGGAACTTGTTTTTGCAACGGACGCTGGCAACATCACAGGCAGCGGCCCGCTGGCGCTTGGGGCATCCGGCGGGGAGTCGGCGTTTTACCTTGAGATCGCTGCTGACGATCTGTCTCTACTCGGGGATTTGATCCCCCGCACAAAAAGGATCACGGGGATTGGAAATGTAACGGCGTCAGTTGTTGGTCCGGCGACAGCCACGACGGTCATCGTCGATGGTGCGCTCGGTGCAATTCAGTACGGCGAAAACCGGGCATCGACAATCGAGGTGTCGGGCGAAGCGCTTCTCGACGAATTGCGCACCGTGCGTGGATTGGACGGCTCGGTGCGCGTCGCGAACCTCCTGGTTGGAACCGCTGGTTTCCGTGATACGCGGCTGACGGCAGCGATGGCCGATTCACTTGTCGAATTCGACCTGACATCCGAAATAGATGGCCGCCGTGACGCACGCATCAGTGGCACTATCGACCCGCGGCCGGACCGACGTGAGGTCAGAATCCTCGGCGTCAACGTGCGACTCGACAGGGACCAGTGGGCGTTGTTGCAGCCCTCGACCGTGTCGTACGGCGACGCATTCAGGATCCGCAACCTGCTCCTCTTTACTGCGGATCAGCAGATTGCCGTCGACGGTGTAATCGACCTGGACGGCGATCAAAGCCTGATACTCACCGTCGAAGACTTTCGGATCGGGTCGGTGGCCGACTTATTGGGCTACCGCGGTCTCGATGGCACCATGAACGGCTACCTCGATCTGGAGGGACCGTCGTACGCACCCACCATGCGAGGTGACCTCAATGTCGACCTCGAGTCGTATGACAAGCGCGTCGGCGACCTTGAGCTGGCGCTGGCATACGACAGCCTGCGGCTCGATGTCGACGGGTTGCTGCACCACGACCAGGGTGGGTCGATGACATTCAACGGCCTGCTGCCGGTAGACCTGCGGCTGGCTCAGACGCGCGGGCCGACGCAGACGGGGGTTCGCGTCGCTGCGCGACAAACCGAGCCCGACTCAGACGTGGATCTCACGATCGTCGCGGACTCCTTTTCGGTCGGATGGATTCTGCCGTTCCTCGACCCGGCCGTGTACTCCCGACTCGACGGAATCGTCAACGGCCAGATGAACATGCAGGGGACATTTGCCGAACCGCTTATGTCTGGTCAGGCTCGTTTGACGGACGGCACAGTCGGCCTTCCATTGTTCGGGATCGATGTAACAAAAGCGTCCGGAAATCTGCTCTTCGAAGAGCGCAATATTCTGATCGACAACCTGACCGGCCAATCGGGCAGAGGGCGCATGACGGCAATCGGCTCTATTGAGTTGACCGACCTGTCGCTCGGCCAATTCGACATCAGCATTGATCTCGAGAACTTCCTCGCCGTTGACAATGCCGACTACCGTGCGACGACTGCGGGCGACCTGCTCATCTACGGCACAACGCGACAGCCGGTCGTTTCGGGCTACCTGCGTCTGGAGTCGCTCGACCTGTACTACAAAGGTGCCATCGAGGAGTTTGAGCCGGTGACGCTCACAGAGAGCGACCTGCGTCAGGTCGAACTGGTCTTTGGTCGACGTATTACGGCCTCTGACACGACGACCTACGATTTCTACACCGCACTCGAAATCGACATCAACCTGGAGATGACGCGCGATTCGTGGCTCCGGTCGTATCAGAATCCGCGAATGGATGTGCCGTTTTACGGCAGCCTCGACGTACTGAAACAACCCGCTGGTGAGATCGAGGCATTCGGGACAATTGACATAGTCCAGGACCGTGGCCGCATCGTGGAACTGGGCCGGCGATTCGACATCAAGAGCGGCACGATCACGTACAACGGCCCGATTGCCAATCCGCGCATTGACCTTGAGGCGCAGTACAAAGTGAGGCAGCGCGGCGCGAGCGGAGAAACAGGAGAGGACATCATTGTGTCACTCCTTGCACGCGGAACGCTCGAAGACCTTGATGTGACGCTGTCGTCTGAGCCGGCAATGGAAACGACAGACATCCTGTCTTACGTACTTGTCGGCCGCCCGGCGCGCGAATCATTACAGTTTGGTGGAAGTGAGGAATCACTAGCCGCAGACATTGCCCTCAGCCAGGCTGCCGGCTTCCTCGAAGGCCTCGCGGGGGAAGAACTGGGACTCGACGTTGTCAGGATCGAGTATGAAGGGACGGAAGTGAAACTGACGGCCGGGAAGTACTTGCGATCGGGTATCTATGTTGCGATCAGCCAGCCGATCGTGCTGAACAGCGAGGCGACGCAGTCTGCATCCGGCTCCGGAACCGAGCGAGAACTGCTATTGGAGGTCGAAATCATGCGCGGACTCCTGGCGCGACTACAGCAGCAGGGTACCATTTTCGGAATCAACCTCTTCTGGCAATACGCATACTGAGGCGCGTTGCTCGGGCGCTGTTGCGTAACTTGACCCATGCCGAACGCGGATGCATCCACACCCGAGGCGCTCGAACGCCTGGAACGACGACGCTCTTGGCGTGCTCAGCAGGCGCGTGCACGCAGACGTGAACAGAGCGTAATCCTCCACGGGTTTGACGAGGCCGGCGCACTCTCGCTGTTCGCATGGAACTTCATCAAGCGCTGGTATCGGCGTCCGTTTGAGGGACGCGAGCTGCTACACCAGATGGACGAGGTGGGCAGCAAGAGCTACGTACTCACTGCCGTAACCGGATTTGCTATCGGCGTCGTCCTTGCGATGCAGAGCCGCGGCACCCTGGTGCGTTTTGGTGCCGAGGCCGTGCTCCCCAACATGCTGGCTCTGTCGGTATTCAAGGAAATCGGTCCGGTGATTACGTCGCTGGTCCTTGCTGGTCGGCTCGGCGCGGGCATGGGTGCAGAGATCGGATCGATGCGTGTTACCGAGCAGATTGATGCGCTTGAAGTGGCGGCGCTGAAGCCGTTTCACTATCTCGTGATCACACGAGTGCTTGCGTGCATGATCATGTTTCCCGTGCTCACCATCTGGACCGACATGATCGCGATGTCGGGTGGGTACCTGGAGTCTGTGATATCCTCTGATACAGACTACCGCGTCTTTTTCAACACTGCGTTTGAGTCGCTGCGTTTTTCGGATCTGATCGTCGACACCATGAAGACCAGCGTCTTCGGATTCATCGTGGCGATCGTGAGTTGCTTCAAAGGCTACCATGTCAAAGGTGGCACGCGCGAAGTGGGACAGGCCGCGATGCAAGCCGTTGTCGTTTCGTCGCTTCTCATTTTTCTCGCCGACGTACTGATGGTTCGCCTGTCACTCATGCTCTTCGGCGCATTCTAGTACTGGGACTGAATAGTGCAGCCTGACACATCCATAGCCATCAGCGTTGCTGACCTCACCAAGAGTTTTGGTGACAACACAGTCCTGCGCGGCATCACGATGGACGTGCCGACGGGCACGACCGCCGTCGTGATGGGTGGTTCGGGCAGCGGAAAGAGCGTTCTGATCAAGTCGATTGTGCGTCTCATCCGACCCGACGCAGGCGAGGTGTGGATTCGTGGAGAGCGGGTTGACCAAATGGATGAAGATGATCTCGACCGTATCAGGTTGTCGATCGGATACCTCTTTCAGAGCGGTGCCTTGTTCGACTCGATGACGGTGTACGAGAACCTCGATTTTATCCTCGACCGCCACACGCCGCTGGACGCTGACGAGCGCGGTGACGTCATCATGGAGGCCCTCGAGTGGGTAAAGCTTCCCGAACACGCAAACAAGTTCCCTGCGGAATTGTCGGGCGGACAGAAAAAGCGCGTTGGCCTGGCGCGTGCAATCATCCTCCAACCGGACGTGCTTTTTTACGACGAGCCAACTACCGGCCTCGATCCGGTATCGGTTCGGCTTGTTTCAGAGTTGGTAAAGCGCTTGCGCGACGACCGTGGCATATCTTCCGTTGCCATCACACATGACCTGCTGTGTGCCGAAATAATCGCTGATCAGGTATTTTTCCTGCACGAAGGGCGCTTTGTCGTATCCGGACCGCTTGACGAGGTACGCCGTTCATCGATTCCTGAGGTGAGCAACTTCTATCGCCAGAGCCGGTAACAGACGCCTCGGCCAACGCCGCGGCCAACGCCCCGACGAAACCCTGCCCACATGTCACGTCAGACCCGAGTCGGACTCCTCGTAACCGCCGCCGCGGTTCTTTTTGCAGTGGCGCTGTTTGCCATCGCAAACCGCACGTTCCTGTTCTCCGACACGTTCGAGATCAAGTCGACATTTACGCATGTCGCCGGTTTGAACGTCGGCGCCGCGGTTCAGTACCAGGGTGTAAACGTCGGGCGCGTAGAAGACATCCAGCTCCCCGCGACGCCGGGCGCACGAATCACGGTTTCACTTGCGATCAGCGAGCGTGCACGTAACGTCATCCGCAAGAATACGCGCGCTCAGATCAAGTCCGTCGGGCTGATCGGTAATCAGATCGTGGTACTCGTCGCGCCCCCGTTGCCGGGCGACGAGATTGCCGAACAGGACACGCTGGTTGGTGACGACCCGTTTGACCTCTTTGAGATAACCGACCGTGCGATTGAGTCCGTCCAGAACTTTGAGAAGGCCGCAAACAGCTTCGAGCAGATCATGCTCGACGTTCGAAACGGAGAAGGCACGCTTGGCCGCATTATTTACGACTCAACGCTGTACATGTCGATCGTCAGGACGACGAATGAGTCGCAGCGCGTAATGAACTCGGTGACGGAGAACGCGCAAGCGCTGGTTGGTCTCGCTGAGAACGCCACGCAGGGGCTTAGTGAGATCCTTGATCGTGTCGAGAGCGGTGATGGAACGGTGGCCCGCCTTCTGAACGACCCGGAGCTTTACGAGCGACTCGTCGGGACGACGGACACGCTTGAGACGATCATGTCGGATGCCCGTGCGATGATCGCCAACTTCGAACAGACATCGAACTGGGGCGCTCTGGGGGCGTACCGCTTCGCCGAACTCATGGAGGCGGCAAAACACAACTGGCTGTTCAAGCGATACTTTGAAGAGCGCGGATACCTCGAGCGCGCCGACTTTGAGATTCGGGAGCGGGCACTCGAGGAAACGCAGCGGAAGTTGCGTGAGCGAGAGACCGAGCTGTTCCGCTGGGAGCAGGAGCTGGAAGCACTGCAGACAGCGTTGGACCAGACCAGGCGTGCGAACGGCGACGGTGGCGGCGGGCCAGTAGCGCCAGACTCAACGAACGTCCCGGAGCGGCCTGATGAATGACCGCCGGCTTCCGGGAAGGAAATCCGGAAACGACTCGCCTACGCCGAAGCAGCAGAGGCTGGAACGACGCATAACCGGTTTCGGGATCGTGGTTGGCGGCATCGTGCTGCTAACGACGTTACTCTATCTGATGCGGGAAACGCTGAACCCGCTCGTCATCGCGGTCGCTGCTGCTATTCTGCTCTGGCCGTTCAGACAGAACCAGGCCGCTCGGTCCATATTGCTCGTCGGAGCATTCCTCGTTCTCATCTGGTTGTTCAGTCGGCTTGCCGGGGTGTTGATCCCGTTTGTGCTGGCGTACATCCTGGCGTACATGCTGAATCCGCTGCTCGATCGCGCCGAGATGCGGTTCAAGATGCCACGGTGGCTCGGGGCGATACTGATGACGCTCGTTGCAACCGGCGCCGTCACGGCGTTCTTCATACTGCTGGTCCCTGCGCTGGTCAGCGAGCTGGAACGACTTGGCACCGACATCTTCTACGCGATGTCCTCGCTGCGCGACTACCTGGTCGATTCAGCCATTCTGGAGCGGCTGGAGCGGGCGGGCCTGGTTGATCGCGACGTCCTGCTTGACAACCTCACGAACCTGGTCCAGGATCAGGCGACGGCGATCGCCAACAGCATTCCCGACACGGCCCAGCGTGTCGTGCGGTCAATCAGCTCCCTGATCCAGTTCATCACGGTTGGTGCCATCACGCCGGTCCTGTTCTACTACACGTTGAAGGACTACGACGGAATCACGACGCGCCTCGTCGAGCTTTTTCCACGTGTCAACGGTTCGCGCAATTACTTGAATGTTGCCGGTCATGTTGTCGGACGCTACCTCAGGGGGCAGCTCACCATCAGTGCGATCGCTGCCGTAATTGTGACAACCGCACTGACGATTGGCGGCGTTCCGTTTGCGCTGGTAATCGGTTTGCTGGCGGGCATTCTCAACATGGTGCCAAACATCGGCATCGTCATCACGCAGATCATCGGGATCCTGATCGCATTTGTATTTGGCGACCCGGGCCTTGTAAAAGCACTTATCGTGTTCCTCGTCCTGCTTGGCGAATCGCTACTGGAACAGTCGGTCCTGACCCCGAAGATTCAGGGACAGCAGGTCGGCCTGCACCCGGTCCTCATCATGCTGTCACTCTTTGTCTTCGGCTCACTGATGGGCTTTTTCGGATTGCTTGTCGCCGTGCCGGCCACAGCGTTGCTGGTGACCGCCTACGCCCACTGGCGTGACGAGCTGACGCTGGATATCGGCCGAAAAGCCTCGCCGGGAGCCCTTGACCGCCTTTTGAACTGGCGGCAACGAACCGAGCAAAAGACATCCGACATGGCCGCGGCCGGCGCAGCAAGCAAGGCGCCAGCTCCCGACGCAGCGTCATCCAACATAGCGTCATCCAACATAGCGTCATCCGAAAATGCGTCATCCGCGAACCCGGCAGCCAACTCCCCGCGTGAGACCGGACCAGAAAACGCCGGTGATCCCTTTCTGAGCAGTCATCGACCCGGTTCGCAGCGGGCCAGAGCGCTTGGCGCAGAGCCGGGTACGCCCGAAAACCCGGCCGATGGGCCCGATGACAAGGCGGACTAACGCCGCGCGTAACAAAGAGGGTACAGAACGCA
>JAUIJQ010000545.1 GCA_030431165.1 Rhodothermia bacterium
CTGTGTGCGCCAGTGTACTCCCGGGATCAACCGGTAATTGATGACAGCGGCACCAACACCGTGCTCGACATAATGCCGACCCACGTTCCGGTAGAAGTCTTTGCCACCTACCCGCTGCCCTTTGTCGCCGGCATTCCATCCCCCGCCGTGTACAAAAACCGCTATCGGCCAGCCCTCACCGGGAGGAAAGAAGAGATCCATCCGGTTCTTTGCGTCGCCGGGTGTTGGTCCGTCGAAGTACCGTTCGTCGAGGTACTGGGTGTGGCCTTTCGGGTGAACACCGTCATAGACGAATGGCATACCGACCCAATAGGCGACCGTGCAACCACCCGTCAGAATCGAAACCGCGACAATGAGCGTCGCGATTGTGTACTTGACGGGCGCCCGGCCCATCCGCCACGGCAGACTTTTGCGGCGATCAGTGGCGTTCATCTTGTGAATCAAATCTGAGGGGGCTCGACGCGCCAAATTCGGATCAAACGTTTGCGATACAACGGTGGTGCGCCCGTTCACGTAAGCCGTGGGGGCAACAAACGCTTTCTTCGGACAATCGTTGCGGTGCTTCCTACATTTAGCGCACATTGTGTTTTGTCGTGGCCTTGCCCTGGCTTCGTCGTGGCTCTGGCCGCCATTCGCTGTCATTCGCCGAAATCATTATCAGTCGTGACGCACCCAAAGATTAAGGCTCCTTTCTTTCCAGCCGCCTCCAACGTGACATCATTGCTGCTGATCGTGGCGACGGCGATCTCTGCCAGTTCTTTGACAGCGCAGCCGGTGCCACCTGGAGAGTTCCTCGGATACGAACTCGGGCAGCGGTTCACGCCGCATCACCGCGTCGTCGACTATGTCCAGCACGTTGCGGATAACTCGCCTAACGTTGTCGTATCCCGCTACGGCGCGACATACGAAGCCCGCCCCCTGCTGCTCGCGTACGTTACGTCGCCGCAGAACCATGCGCGACTTGAATCGATCAGGCGGCACAACCTGGCCCGCGCCGGCCTGCCCGATGGTGGCGACGCGCGTGACACGGGCGACGCTGACAACGACATTGCAATTGTCTGGCTCAGCTACAACGTGCACGGCAACGAATCGGTGTCGACAGAAGCCGCGATGATGACGCTTCACGCACTCGCAGACCCCGACAACGCACAGACGCAGGCGTGGCTGGAGAACACCGTCGTGATTCTGGATCCCTGCATTAACCCGGATGGTCGCGACCGCTACGTCAATTGGTACAACCGTACCGCCGGCGCATTTGTAAACGCGAATCCCGACGACTGGACACACGCCGAGCAATGGCCGGGCGGACGCACCAACCACTACTTCTTTGATCTTAACCGAGACTGGGCGTGGGCGAGTCAGCAAGAGACACGTGACCGGCTAGCCGTCTACAATACCTGGATGCCCCACGTCCACGTGGACTTCCACGAACAAGGTGTCGACGATCCGTACTACTTCGCACCCGCGGCCGTCCCTTACCACGATGCCATTACCGAGTGGCAGATAGACTTCCAGACACAGATCGGGCGCAACCACGCCCGGTATTTCGACCAGAACAACTGGCTCTACTTCACCAAGGAGCGCTTTGACCTGTTCTATCCGGGTTATGGTGACACCTGGCCAACGTACAACGGCGCGATTGGCATGACGTACGAACAGGGTGGGTCCGGTCGCGCCGGCATCGCAATCCGGACTGCAGTCGGCGATACGCTGACGCTGGCTGACCGCATTCTACACCACCACACGACCGGGTTGTCAACCATTGAGGTGTCCTCAGCCGAAGCCGCCCGCGTAGTTGATGAGTTCACCGCGTACTTCCAGACACGAACCGGCAATACGCGCAACGCCCGCTCATACGTGTTGCGTGTCGCCGACGCGCCTGATCGGGCTGCGGCGATCAGCGATCATCTGACACTGCAAGGCATACGCTACTCCGTTGTAAGTGAATCCGCCCGGGTGAACGGACGTGCGTACAGTTCAGGGGCCGCGCGGCGTTTTGATCTCGCTGCGGGCGATCTCGTCGTGTCCACAAATCAACCCAAAGGCACCCTCGCATCCGTTTTGTTTGAGCCGGAGTCGCTCTTGTCGGATTCCCTCACATACGACATCACGTCATGGTCACTACCCTACCTGTATGGCGTAGAAGCGGTGCTGATTGAAGGAGGGACATCGATACCAACCGTCACTGCTCCTACAGGGGACCTTCGCGCCGGATCTGTAACGGGCAATGCCGCAAAGCCGTACGCCTATCTGTCGCCCCTCGAATCAGTTGCGGACCAACGGTTCCTTGCCTCGCTGCTCGCCAAGGGAATTCGGGTTCGGATGGTGCACGAAGAGTTGCAGTTGGATGGCCGCAGCTTTCCCCGCGGTACGGTCGTCATAACCCGCGCAGACAATCTCCGGATGGGCGGCCGCTTCGACGAAACCGTTCGCGCGTTGGTTGAACACCACGGCCGCAGCATCCACAGTACCGCTACCGGATTTGCATCGGCTGGTCCCGATCTGGGGTCTGGCAAGGTCAGTCCGGTACCTGCTCCCAAGGTCCTGCTCCTTACGGGCAGCAGCGTTTCCTCCTCCTCATTTGGCCAGGCGTGGCATTACTTCGACGAGACCATCGCATACCCGGTCACGATCGTTAACGGCGAAGACCTCGGCGGCGTTGACCTTGACGACTACAACGTGATTGTTCTCCCCTCGGGGTTTTACAGGGAG